>NZ_SMKR01000109.1 GCF_004348725.1 Kribbella turkmenica | reverse complement strand
CCACAGCGAGGTCCTCCCCCGCCTCCGGTCCACCGCCGCCCAGATCACCACAGCCCTAACCCACCGCGGCCACCTCTGAACAGTCCGCCGCCCGCTCCGCCCGCTCCGCCCTCGCTCCAGCGTTCCGGCTCTACCTCCAGCACTCGCCCTCAGCCGCGGCCCAACGCCACCACGCCAGCGCCTCCGCGTCAGCGCCAGCGCCTCTGCACGAGCCCCGCCTCGAACGCCTAGCGCTTCAGCCTTAGGACAGCGCCTCAGGCCGTGGACTCGGCGCTGGCCTGTCCGCGCTGCAGTCGGGGCTGTCTCCGCCGGTCAGTTCTTGAGGTCGGCGAGGACTTGCAGGTAGTGCGGGTTGTTCATGATGCCGATGATGTTGCCGAACGGGTCCGCGACCGACGCGGTCCGGAAGCCGGTGTTGTCGCCGCGCTCGGTGATGCCCTCGATCTCCTTGGCGCCCAGGGACAGCAGCCGCTCGAAGGTCCCTTCGAGGTCGTCGGCCTGCCAGTGGATGATCGCGCCGGCCGGACCGCCGGTGACCTGGTGCCGCGCGTACTTCGCGTCGATGATTCCCAACTCGCACTGGAGGTCGCCGAAGCGGTACTCGAGGTACCCCGGGTCGTCGAAGTCCGGCACGGCGAAGTACGGCTCGATGCCGAGCAGTTCGGTGTACCAGGCCCGTGCGGCGGCCATGTCGGTGGCATATAAGCTGACGGTGGCGAATCCTCGCAACATCTCGGTGGTCCTCTCGGTGTTCCCGATTGATGACCACCACGATTCCAGTCAAAGTGCTCACCGAATGAGCACTTTGACCGGCCGTTGGAATCAGTCCGTTTGGGTCACCTTGCGGAGGCCGCGCGGTGCGTCCGGGTCCAGGCCGAGCTTCCGGGCGAGCGACTCGATCGCCCGCTGGGCCGGGATGACCAGCGCGAGCGGCGCGAGGGTCTCGGGGAGGTCAGGACCGGCAAGGTTCACGTCGCAGCGGCTCGCGAAGGTGGCGTCGCCGCCGATGCCGAGGATCTTGCTGCCCTTGTCGCGCACCACGCCGGCCAGTTCCGTCATCCCCGGCAGGGCGGGTCCTTCGCCGGCCGCGACCAGGATGGTGACCAGGTCCGCGTCGACGACCGCGATCGGTCCGTGCTTCAGATCGGCGTACGAGAGACCGCGGACCGGCTGCAGGCAGGTCTCCTCCAGCTTCAGCGCGACCTCGAGCGTGGTCCCGAACGTCAGTCCGCGACCGCTGGCCAGTACGTCGTGCGCAGCCGCAAGGAGCTCCGCGGCGTCCTCGACCGACCCCTGCAGCATCTGTGACGCGGCGTCCGGGACGCGGGCGATGTCGGCGTCCAGCGTGCCCGGCTTCTGCGCCAGCGCGTCAACCGCGACAGTGATCGCGGCGAGCTGCGTGGTGTAGGTCTTGGTCGCCGGTACGGCGAGTTCCTGCCCGGCCTGCGTGATCAGTGCGACGTCGGCCGTCGATGCCAGCGGGCTGTTGTCGTCGTTCGTGATGCCGACGATCGCGGCGCCGTTGCGCTTGGCCCACTCGGCGGTGTCGACGATCTCCTGCGTCGCGCCGGACTGGCTGACCGCGACCACCAGGGAGTTCGAGAGGTCGAGGTTCGCGCCGTACAGGGTCGCGACGGAAGGCGCCGCCAGCGAGGCCTGCCGGCCGGCGTGGATCTCGGTCAGGTAGCGGCCGTAGACACCCGCGTTGTCGGACGATCCCCGGGCCACGAAGATCACGTGCCGGCGCCCTGCCGCCAGCCGGGTGATGTCGTGCCGCAGCGGCAGCACATGCTCGAACGTGGCCGCCAGCGCGGCCGGCTGCTCGGCGATCTCGCGCGCCATCTGGGTTTCGTCGGCGGGGGCAGACACCACTACGATCACTGGTCCTATCTGGTCTTAACAGGTATGCTGCGCACGATAGCAGTGAGCGGCGTCCCGGGGCACCCCCGAGACCCGCCCAGGTCTGGAGGATCGAAATTCGATGGTGGCGACCAAGCGGGCCCAGGTCCGATCGGTACTGGAACGGCTGATCGATGTCGAGCTGCACCCCGGGGACCCGATCCCCTCCGAGCGCGCCCTGGTGGACAAGCTGAACGTCTCCCGGGTCACCGTCCGGCAGGCGATCAGCGACCTGGTCGAGTCCGGCGCGCTGGAACGCGTGCACGGCAAGGGCACCTTCGTCACCGGTCCACAGGTCGACTCCCAGCTGCACCTGACCTCGTTCTCGCGGGAGATGCGGGCCCGCGGGCTCGAGCCCGGCACGGTGGTGCTGTCGGCCACCGAGATCGAGGCCTCCGACGAGACCGCGAAAGGGCTCCGGGTCGCCAAGGGCACCAAGGTGATCCGGGTCGAGCGGCTCCGTACCGCCGACGCCTCGCCGATGGCGTACGAGGTCGGCTACTACCCGTCCGCGCTCTTCCCCGGCCTGCTCGGCCGTGAGCTCGGCACCCTGTACGACGTCTTCGCGAGCGAGTACGACGTCGTCGTCACCTCCGGGGAGCAGACCGTCCGGGCGGACAACGCCGACGGCCATGTCGCCCGGGTCCTCGGCGTGGCCAGGCGGGCACCCCTGCTGGTCCTCGAGCGCACCACCTTCGCCGGCCGCAAGGTCGTCGAACTGTCCTGGTCGGCCTACCGGGCCGACCGCTACCGGCTGCACATGGCCCTGACCCCGCGCGGCCCGCGGTCCGGCTCGGCCTGAGCCCGGCTCGCCGACGTCATCGGGCCGCCACGAACTGGACCGGTCCTGTTCATCAACTGGTCTGCACCTCTGCCGATCGCTCCCCGGCCGCCCGGCCGGTCCGGCAGGCGGGCCGCCGGGTACGACGAAGTACCCGACGGTGATACTGGAGCTCAACCCACATGAACTGTGTTGTGAGGAGTACCGCGAGACATGCCTATTGCCACCCCTGAGGTCTACGCCGAGATGCTGGACAAGGCCAAGCAGAACCGCTTCGCCTACCCGGCCATCAACGTCAGCTCCTCGCAGACGCTGATCGCCGCGATCCGCGGTTTCGCCGAGGCGGGCTCGGACGGCATCGTCCAGGTCTCCACCGGCGGCGCCGAGTACCTGTCCGGCTCGACGGTGAAGAACATGGTCACCGGTTCGGTCGCGCTGGCGGCGTACGCGCACGAGGTCGCCAGGAACTTCCCGGTGAACATCGCGCTGCACACCGACCACTGCCCGAAGGACAAGCTGGACGGCTTCGTCCGGCCGCTGCTGGAGATCTCCGCCGAGCGTGTCGCCCGCGGCGAGAACCCGCTGTTCCAGTCGCACATGTGGGACGGCTCGGCGGTGCCGCTGCAGGAGAACCTCGAGATCGCGAAGGACCTGCTGGCCAAGGCGGCCGCGGCCAAGATCGTGCTCGAGATCGAGGTCGGTGTCGTCGGCGGCGAGGAGGACGGTGTCGCCAACGAGATCAACGAGAAGCTGTACACCACCGTCGAGGACGGCCTGGCCACGGTCGAGGCGCTCGGCACCGGCGAGAACGGTCGCTACATCACTGCGCTGACCTTCGGCAACGTGCACGGCGTCTACAAGCCGGGTGCGGTCAAGCTGCGGCCGGAGATCCTCAAGGAGATCCAGGATCAGGTCGGCGCCAAGGTCGGCAAGGAGCGCCCGTTCGACCTCGTCTTCCACGGCGGCTCCGGCTCGACCCTGGAAGAGATCCGGGCGGCGGTCGACAACGGCGTCATCAAGATGAACGTCGACACCGACACGCAGTACGCGTTCACCCGGCCGGCCGCGGCGCACATGTTCGCCAACTACGACGGCGTGCTGAAGGTCGACGGCGAGGTCGGCAACAAGAAGGCCTACGACCCGCGCGCCTGGGGCAAGCTGGCCGAGGAGGGCATGGCCAAGCGCGTCGCCGAGGCCTGCGAGAGCCTCCGCTCCGCGGGCACCTCGCTGAACGCCTGACGCTTGCGCAGGACATCGGTCGAACCAGCCTGGTGATCGGTCACCGCACCGATCACCAGGCTGTTTCGTCTCCCGACGGGACCAGTGGGCGGTCGACTGGTGAGGTTGTCTCCGCGTTCGCCGCCGCGTTGAGGTCTGCCAATGACCAGTGAACCGGAACACGGTAAGCCGTCGGCGGAGGATCAGCTCGAGCAGATCATCGGTGAAGTGCAACGGGCCGCGGACCTCGCGGTGCCCTACGCGTTGCGGGTTGCCGTGACTCTCGGGCTGGCGGAGGAGCTTGCGGGTGCCCAGGTCATCCACGACGGGCCGCACGCGGAGTCGGTGTCGGTCTTGCCGGCCTCCCGGGCCGTCTTCGACGGCCTCTCCACGCTCGAGCTTCGCCGTCTTCCCGCGCGCTAGCTTCCTCATGGCCGGGCCCGGGCGAGGTCGAAGTGCCTGATCCCGGTACGGCGGGAGGCTCGCGCGAAGCTGGCGCGGATCCGGTCCACGACGAGGGCCGGCTCGTCGAGGTCGGGCCAGGAGATCCAGCAGTGTTCGAGCGGGTCCGGGGCGGTCGGATCTTGGAGTGGCGGGTCGGCCGCTCCTGACTCCTCCTCGTCAGGGACGGATTCCTCGCACCAGAAGGGAAATCGTGGCTCGAACTCCACCACAGTGCGTTCGTCGGGGAACCACAGAGAGGCCACGTCGGGCCTGACCGGCTCCGAAGGATCGACATCCGGCGGCGGCACCGCTGACGGAGCAGGCAGACCGGCGGCAGCGAGCAGATGCCGCAGCCGCGACTCGGCAACCGATGCGGACTCCGCGCACGCACGGGATATCGTCGCCACCGCGCGTTCGTTGCCGTGGTCGGACACTGCGCGTTTCAGGGAGCGGTTGGTCACCACGCCGGCGTACAAGGCGGCGTCAGTCAGCACGCCCGCCGGCGCGGCCGGGGACGTCGCGGCCACCTCGACGACGGCACGAGCCGGTGAGGCCATCCGCAACTTGTTCCAGATCTGGATGCCGGGCCCGACTGGATCGCGGATGTGCCGATGCACCCCGCCCACGCAACCGCCCCGACCGTGCGGCGAAGTCACGTGCACACGGGACAGATCGAGACCCCACAGCGGCAGGGCATGCAGTGCCGCCGCCGACTGGTGACTGGCGAAGACCGCGGAGCCGCCGGTACGGAGCACGCGGTACACCTTCCGCAGGTGCAGCACTTCGTCCGTGACGAGCGTCAGCGCTCGATGCGCGGCATACGTGCCCGGCCGGATCCGGCGCCAGGCACCGGTCTCCAGCAAGGAATCGATCTCCGGGTCGGGGTAGCCACACGCACGCGCATCCGCACGGGTGAACATCCCACCCCGAACAGCAGCCATCACAGCAAGTTGAGGGTTCATGCCCTAGAAAGTGCCGCGATCGCGGGCCCGATCCGGACGTCACTTCAAAGCTGTGGACAGCCGGCCGGAGGCATGAAAAAAGCTCGTCATGTTTGTATGACGAGCTCGGCGCGGGTTGGGACCCAGGGTTGCCAGAGGAGGGGCATGCCGGCCTCGGACGGAGTGCGGTTGCCCTTCCGCTCGTTACAGGCGGCATGGGCGGCGACCGCGTTGAGCCACTCGGTGCGGCCGCCTCTGGACCTGGGTTGGATGTGGTCCATGGTGTCGGCGTTCTCGAGACCGCAGTACGCGCACCGGAACTTGTCCCGCCGGAGCACACCGTGCTTGCTGTACTTCATCCGCCCGGCGGCGTACCGCCAGTGCGTCACCACGTACCGCACCAGACGCAGTACGCGGGGAACCGGAAAAGGGCCGATCGTCCGCTCTCCGTGCGCCTCTTCCACCACAGCGACCTCGCGGACCAGCATCCGGATGGCGTGCTGGATCGACACGGTGTGCAGCGGCTCGTACGACGCGTTCAGGACTATGACGCTCATCCGGTGCCTCCTTCCGGCCGTAGCTGGGAACCACGGCGGTTTGACGCAGGGTCTCAAGCATCCGTGGCCGATCGGTGAACGGTCAACGGATTTCGCCAGACGGTCACGTGCCGGTTCGGCTGCGTGATCGGCGAAGATGTGCTTATGGAATCGAACAATCTGCTCTCAGGTCCACCCGAGACACTACTCCCCGTAGACCCGGCGGCGGCGGAACTCGCCGCGGGTGCCGCTGCGGTGGACGTCGCGGCCAAGTACCCGACGTCCTCGCTGGCCTGGAGCGAGCTGGCCGAGGCGGCGCTCGCGGACGGCCGGACGATCGAAGCGTACGCGTTCGCCCGGACCGGCTACCACCGCGGCCTCGACCTGCTCCGCCGCAACGGCTGGAAGGGGCACGGCCCGATCCCGTGGGAGCACGAGCCGAACCGCGGGTTCCTGCGCTGCCTGGCCGCGCTGGGCAAGGCCGCCGCGATCATCGAGGAGAAGGAGGAGGCCGAGCGCTGCGCGACCTTTCTCCGCGACTCGTCGGCCACCGCCGCGGACGCGCTGAGCTGAAACCGGGTTGTCGGGCCGGTCGCCGGGCGGCATGATCCGACCAGTGACCAGCCCGTACGCCCAGGACGGTTTCCGGGCCGGCTTCGACTGGGGGCCGGCCGGCGCCGGAGCCGTCGCCGGCGACATCGTGGCCGTGGTCGACGTGCTCTCGTTCACGACCGCCGTCACCGTCGCGGTCGATCTGGGGATCGAGGTGTATCCGTACCGCTGGCGCGACCAGACCGCCGTTGCCTACGCCAAGCAGTACGACGCCGCACTCGCCGTCGGCAGGTCTGAAGCGGGTCCCGGCCAGGTCAGCCTGTCGCCGGTCACCATCCGTCAGGCACGAGGGATCAAGCGCCTGGTGCTGCCGTCGCCCAACGGATCGACGATCGTGCAGCAGCTCAGCGACAGCGGCGCCACAGTGCTGGCTGTGTCGCTGCGTAACCAGCAGGCCGCCGCGGACTGGGTCAACCGACGTCTCGCCGAGGACCCGGAGTCGAAGGTCGTGGCGATCGCCGCCGGGGAGCGTTGGCAGGACGGCTCACTGCGGCCGGCTGTCGAAGACCTGTGGGGAGCCGGCGGCTTCTTGAGCGCACTGAACCTACAGGGCATGTCTCCGGAGGCCAGGGCCGCTGCGGCGGCGTACGACGAGGTCGCCGGCGAGCTGCCACGGCTGCTGCACGAGTGCGCGGGCGGTCGCGAACTCACGCAGTACGGCTTCCCCCAGGATGTGGTGATCGCGGCCGAGGTGGATGCCAGCCGCAGCGTGCCGGTGCTGCGAGACGGTAGGCTGACTGCGTCAACCTGAAGCCACGAGGTTCTGCCCGTTGACATAGCCGGCAGGCGGTGCGCGTCCCCGCTTCCTGCCGAACATGGACGGTTGTAGGCGGATTCGGCGGACCGGTGAAGCTGGACGCCCACGGTCGGTCCCCGCCCCGACGGGCAGCGGAAGGTCTCACCGTGCCGGCTCTCACCGGACGGATCAGCGCGCCCAGAACCAACTACGCAGTGGTACTGCGTACCCCCGGGGCGTGGAAGTTCTACCTGGCGGCCGCACCGGCTCGCATCGGTCTCGCCATGACCAGTCTGGGCATCGTCTGGCTGGTCCACGGATCCACTGGTTCGTACGCCGCGGCAGGGAGCGTGACCGGTGGCTTCGCCGTCGCCGAAGCACTCGCGGGACCACAGGTCGCGCGACTCATCGATCGCTTCGGTCAGACTCGCATGCTGCCGCTCACGCTGATCGCCCATGCTGCAGCCGTCGCGCTGCTGATCGGCGTGACTGTCTCGCATGCTCCGCTGTGGACCCTCATCACGATGGGAGTGCTCGCAGGCGCCTCCATCCCCCAGGTCGGCGCACAGACCGGTGCGCGCTGGTCACAGGTCCTCCGTGGCAGTCCCTTGCTCTCGTCCGCCTTCGCCCTGGAGGCCCTTGGCGTCGGTCTCGCCTTCATGGTCGGTCCGGCGCTCATCGGGACAGTCAGCTCGATGGCGAGCCCGGTGATCGGTACGGTGCTGGCGACCATCCTGGTGCTGGTGGGCGGCTTCTCCTTGGCCGTGCAACGCAGTACGGCGCCGCCGCCGGCGAAGCGTGATCACACCAAGCGGCCGGATCGTCTGCTGCGCAAGGCCTTTCTGGCGCTGGTGGGCACGAACATCGGTATCGGCATCTTCTTCGGCAGCATGCAGGTCTCGGTCACGGCGTACGCCGTCGAGCGTGGTACTCCCGCATTGGCCGGACCGCTCTACAGCGTGACCAGCCTGGTCGGACTGGTCGCCGGATTCGTCTACGGTGCGCGGCGTTGGCGTCCACCGGCACGCAGCCAGTTCGTACTCGTGCTGGCGGCCCTCACCATCAGTACGATCCCGCTGCTGGCGGTCGAAACCCCTCTGGCGATGGGGATTGCGCTGGCTGTGCCTGGCCTGGCCATCGCGCCGTTCCAAACGCTGTCCGCCGTACTGGCTGAGTCAGAGGTCGAGCCCGCAGTACTCACGCAGGCGTTCACTTGGCTGAACTCAGGCAGTGCGGCAGGCATCGCGGCAGGAGCAGCCTTCGCGGGCCGAGTGGTCGACACGCACGCGGCGCATTACGGCTTCGGTGTCGCGCTCGCAGCGACACTCGTCGCGACTGCGATGGCTGCGGTGATGAAGGTCAGCGGTAGGTGATCTGGCGTTCGGCGGCGGCCCGAGCGGCGTACTCGGCAGGGGTGAGGCCGATCTGCTGCTTGAATTCCTTGGAGAAGTGGGCCTGGTCGAAGTACCCGAGTAAGGCCGACAGCTCGGCCAGTTCGGCGACGTCGCCCTGGGCGAGCAGTTCGGCGCCGTCGTGGAGGCGGTAGCGGCGCAGGACCCATTTCGGGCCGACGCCCAGGTACCGGCGGAAGAGGCGCTGCAGAGTGCGGATCGGGATGTCGAACTGCTCGGTGATCTGGTCCACCCGCGCCACCGAGCGGTCCGCCGCCATCGTCGTGACGATGTCCCGGACCAGCTCGTACGACGGATCCGGCGGCGCGAGGTGGTCCCGCAGGAACGTCTCGAACACCGCGCGACGCCGTACGTCGGACCCGGCCGCGACCATGAGATCCGCCAGCCGCTCGCCTTCCGGGAACACCGCGGTCAGCGGCAGGACCTGGTCGCGGAACGACGCCACGTCCAGCCCGGTCACCGCACTGAACCCGCCGGCCCAGAACTTCACCCCGAACGTGCGGCCGCGGCCGATCAACTCACGCTCGAACTTGCGGGTGCAGACGCCGTTCACGAACGCGCCACCCGGCTGCTCGAACGTCACGTTGACACTCGGGAACGGCAGCACCTCGGCGGTGTACGGCTCGACCAGGTCCCACTCGACGATCCAGTACCACTCGACGAACCGGCCGACCTCCGGCCCGGCCGCGAGCCGGCTCAGAGTGCGGTGCCGGGCCTGCTCCCGCGGGTGCAGGATGCCCTTCTCGCTCTCCGGAGGCGTGCTCAAGTCTGGCTGTCGCTTTCTTACAAGACCGGTACGGCGGGACCGCGTTGACTGACTCTCATGACGACGAACACGGACGGAAACACTGTAGTGCGGCCCATCCCCGACGGTTATCACTCGCTGACCCCGTACCTCGCCGTACCGGACGGACCGAAGGCGATCGAGTTCTACCAGTCGGTGTTCGGAGCCGAGGTGATCAGTCGCCAGGACATGCCGGACGGGCGGGTCGGCCAGGCGGAGCTCAGGTTCGGGAACTCGATGCTGCAGTTGAGCGACCAGATGCCGCAGATCGGGCTGCGGGCGCCGAACGGCGAGTGGGTGCACTCTTCGCTGGTGCACTACGTGCCCGACGTGGACGCGACGTTCGCGAAGGCGGTCGAGGCCGGGGCGACGCCGGTCGAGCAGGTGCAGACGTTCATGACGGGGGACCGGTACGGGACGGTGATCGACCCGTTCGGGCATCGGTGGGCGATCCTGACGAAGGTCGAGGACGTGCCGCGCGAGGAGGCGGATCGCCGAGTGATGGAGTGGCTGGCGTCGAACCCTTCGGACCTGCGGTAGACCTCGGGTCGTCGGAGACCGAGACCGTTCTCGAGAACGAGGAAGCGGCCCGCCGGAACCGTCCCCTGCGGCAGTTTCGGCGGGCCGCTGACTAAGAGTGTGCACGCGATCACGGAAAATGGCAACCCGTTAGGTGATGAAACATATACTTCAAGTGATCGCTTCAGCGTATGGACGGTGATCGGGCCGGTGGACCGGATTCCGGTAGGCTTTGGTCGCAAGAGCCTGGATGCGTCGCCGGATGAATGTCCGGTGAACGTCTCCGGGCTTCACCGTTTCCAGCGTCGGGCTGCCGCGGCGTCGCCGAAATCGTCAGCTGGCGCGTGAAGAGGAGGGCTGAGATGCCCGCAATCGTGCTCGTCGGCGCCCAGTGGGGCGATGAGGGCAAAGGCAAGGCGACCGACCTGCTCGGCAACACGGGCGAGGTCATCGACTACGTGGTCAAGTTCAACGGCGGCAACAACGCCGGTCACACGGTCGTGATCGGGTCCGAGAAGTACGCGCTGCACCTGCTGCCGAGCGGGATCCTCACGCCGGGAGTCACTCCGGTGATCGGCAACGGGGTCGTGGTCGACCTCAGTGTGCTGTTCGAGGAGCTGGACGCTCTGCAGGCCCGCGGGGTGGACACGTCCCGGCTCGTGGTCAGCGCGGGCGCCCACCTGATCCCGCCGTACAACCGGACCCTCGACAAGGTGACCGAGCGGTTCCTCGGCAGCCGGAGGATCGGGACCACAGGTCGCGGCATCGGCCCGACGTACGCGGACAAGATGAACCGGATCGGCATCCGGGTCCAGGACCTGTACGACGAGAAGATCCTCGAGCAGAAGGTCACCGGCGCGCTGGAGCAGAAGAACCAGCTGCTGGTGAAGGTCTACAACCGGCGCGCGGTCGACATCGCCGAGGTGCTGGACGAGCTGCTCGGGTACGCCGACCGCCTCAGGCCGATGGTGGCCGACACCAGCCTGCTGCTGAACAAGGCGCTGGACGACGGCAAGACCGTGCTGATGGAGGCCGGCCAGGCGACTCTGCTGGACGTCGACCACGGCACGTACCCGTTCGTCACGTCCTCGAACGCGATCTCCGCGGGCGCGTGTACCGGCTCCGGCATCCCGCCGACCCGGATCGACCGCGTGATGGCGGTGGTGAAGGCGTACACGACCCGAGTCGGCGAGGGACCGTTCCCGACCGAGCTGCTGGACGCCGACGGCGAGTGGCTGCGGCAGCAGGGTGCCGAGTTCGGTACGACGACCGGCCGCCCGCGCCGGTGTGGCTGGTACGACTCGGTCATCGCGCGCTACGCCGCCCGCGTGAACGGTGTCTCCGACTTCGTCCTCACGAAACTGGACACGCTGACCGGGCGCTCGTCGATCCCGGTCTGCGTCGCGTACGACGTCGGCGGCGTCCGGCACGACGAGATGCCGATGACGCAGACCGACTTCCACCACGCGGTCCCGGTGTACGAGGAGTTCGACGGCTGGTCCGACGACATCTCCGGCTGCCGCGCCTTCGACGACCTCCCGAAGGAGGCCCAGGCCTACGTCCGCGCCGTCGAGTCCCTCAGCGGCGCCCGGATCTCCGCCATCGGCGTCGGCCCCGAGCGCTCCCAGATCGTCCAACTCTGACCTCGCGAGCTGCCGGCCATCGAGACGGTGGCCGGCAGGTCCGTCAGCGGCCGACGAACGGGAGGTCGCGGATGAAGGGGGCTTCGCGGAGGTTTTCCACGGTGGGGCGGTTGCCGAGGTCGGGGGTTTGGATGGGGGTTCGGGCCCAGGTGGAGCCTTCGCCCTGGGTGGCGTTGTAGAAGGCGAGGGCGCCCAGGGCCAGGAGTACGGCGGCGACTGTGGCGGCCAGCCAGCGGGGGCGGAAGGCGGTGCGGGCGGCGATGTGGGTGCCGCGGCGAAGAGAGCTGCCGCCGGGTCCCCACCAGGCGAAGAAGAGGGCGGTGAGGGCGGCGCTGCCGAAGCCGACGGCTGAGAGGGGCTGCCACTCGAGGCCCTGGGCCGTCGCGACGAGCCCGGTGGTGATGCCTCCGACGACCACTCCGGTGAGCAGCGGGAGAATCAGGCACGGGACAGTGATGAGGGACGCGGTGACGAGTTGCAGCGGTGTGGAGGCGACTGCGACCACACCGTCCGAGCGGCCGGCGCGGCCGCGCATCTGGCGGCGTCGCATCAGCGCGGTGCTCGAGCGGTCGACGGTACGTGCGATCACGAAGAGCACGATGGCGACCAGCGAGCCGAGCCCCGGATAGAGCGCGACGAGGCCGGTGAGCGCGACCATCAGGCCGACGACCACCGCGGTGCGCTTGCCCGTGCCTGCGGGCTTGGCCTGGTACGGAGCGCGTTCTCGCGGCTCCTGCTGCTGCTGTGGTGGGCTGGGCTGCCGGTACGGCGCAGGAGGCTGACCCTGGTACGGCGCCTGACCCTGGTACGGCGCCGGCACCGGCTGACTCTGGTACGGCGACACCGAGGTGCCCGGGTAGCCGGGCGAGCCCTGGTAGGGCAAGGGCATCGCGGCCGGCGCGGCTGCGGTCGGGGCGGGGCTGTAGGTCGCCGGATGCGCTCCCGCGACGAATCCAGCAGCACCATCAGCCGGAACAGCAGGACCGGCCGCACCAGCACCCGCCACCCCAGCACCCGCCACGCCGGCACCCGCCACGCCAGCACCAGCCACGCCAGCACCAGCCACGCCAGCACCGGCCGCAGCCGCAGCCTTCCTGGTCGCCGCCGCGTCGCGCAGCTTGTCCCGCAGCGGCGCGAAGGCGGACAGCGGCGGAATCACCGACGGAACGAGCTGCGCCACATCCGCGGGTGATGGGTCAATCTCTTCCGGCATGAGCCGCGTCATCTGCACAGTGGGCGGGTTGAGCTGAACCGTCGGCGGAGCGACCACCACGGTCGGCTTCTCCCGCGGTGGCAGTGCGTCGCGGCCCTCGGCGTACCGCTCGAGGCCGTTCATGATCTCGTCCTGGGTCGGGCGGTCACGCCGATCCGGTGAGAGCGCTGCGGCGAGCAAGGACTTCAGCCGCGGATCCAGCCCGTCCAGGTCGGCCTGACCGCGGTGCACGCGAGCCAGCACCGCCTCGAACGGTCCCTTGCCGAACGGACGCCGTCCGGTGGCCGCGAATGCCACGGTCGCCGCCCAGCCCCACCAGTCGGCGGACTCCGACACCGTCTCGCCCTCGATGAGCTCCGGTGCCAGGTAACCCGGCGTACCGATCACCAGGCCGGTCTGGGTGAGCCGCAGGTCGTCGGCGGCCTGGGCGATGCCGAAGTCGATCATCACCGGCCGGCCGTTGGACATCATCACGTTGCCTGGCTTGAGATCCCGGTGGATCACTCCGGCCTGGTGGATCGCCTGCAGCGACTCCGCCAGGCACCCGGCCACCGGCAGCCACTTGCGCGGGGTCAGCGGTCCACGCTCGTCGACCTGCTCGTCCAGCGGCCGGCCCGGCACGAACCTGGTCACCAGGTACGGCTGGTCGCCTTCCAGGTCGTGGTCGAGGATGCCGGCCACGCCAGGGTGGTTCACCTTCTGCAGTGTGATCGCCTCACGCTGCAACCGGGCGCGTGCGGTCGGGTCGTTCGCGACGTGCGGCCGCAGCACCTTGAGCGCGACTTCCTGGTGCTCGGGCCCTTCGGCCAGGTAGACCACGCCCATGCCGCCCTGACCGAGCCGCCGGATCAACCGGTACGGCCCGACCCGCTCCTCCACCTCCTCCACCGGCGTGGAAGGACGTCCCCCTGTCGCTGACATGCCATCTACGGTACGTCGGCAGCAGACCAATCAACCGCGATGACGTCCGAGGTAATCGTCCGACTCCTCCGTGTGCCGCAGTCTGGGGGCACCCGAACAGAGGAGACCGACCATGAAGCACTACGCGATCGCCAACCTCCGCAACGTCCAGCTCGGTCCGGGCATCGTCGAGTACCTCGAGCGCATCGACGCGACGCTCGCGCCGTACGACGGTCATTTCATCGTGCACGGCGGGCAGCCGGAGTTCATCGAGGGCAGCTGGGACGGCGCGCTGATCGTGATCGAGTTCCCGGACTACGACAGCGTCCGCGGCTGGTACGACTCGCCGGCGTACCGCGAGATCCTGCACCTGCGGACCGACAACGCGGACGGGGTCGCGATGATCGTCGAAGGCGTCGGCCGCACCCACAAGGCCACCGACGTACTGGGCTGAGTCCGATGGCCGGATTCTTGCGAACGGCGTCCGCTCGGCCACTGGTGGTCCGCCGCCGCCCCCGGTTGGGTTGAGCCATGCGAATCGAGATGCTGGTGTTCGACGGCCTGGACGAGATGGACCTGCTCGGCCCGTTCGAGGTGTGGAGTCATGCGGCCAGGCGGACCGAGCTCGAGGTGGCGCTGGTCGGGCTGGACGGTCCGGTCGAGGTGACCGGTCTCAACGGCCTGCAGTTCAGGGCACCGGAAGGACTCGGTACGCCGGACGCGCTGCTGGTACCGGGCGGCGGCTGGCTGGACCGGGCCGAGAAGGGCGCCTGGGCCGAGGCTCGGCGCGGCGTGACGACCGCGCGGATCGCCGAGCTCGCGCCGCGGCTTCGCTTCGTCAGCTCGGTGTGCACCGGGTCGATGTTGCTCGCCGAGGCGGGGCTGGTGAAGGGGCGGGCGGCGACGACGAACCGCGACGCCTGGGCCGAGCTGGAGGCGTTCGGCGCCGACGTGAAGCAGAACCGGGTCGTCGACGACGGCGATCTGGTCACGGCCGGCGGCATCACCGCAGGGATCGACCTCGCGCTGCACATCGTCGAGCGCGAGTTCTCCGCCGAGATCGCGGACGGGATCGCGGCCACCATCGAGTACACCCGGGACCGCGACCTCCATCTGGTTGCTGCAGGCAACTGACTCAGCGGCGCCGGAGCAGGACGCCGTGACTGCCGCGTTTGCGCAGCAGCGCGCCGGACAGTTCCTCCAGCCGGGGCGCGACGAGCTCGACCTCGTCCTCGACCGACCACGCGGCCGGCCAGGGCTGCTGTTCGAGCTCGCCACCCTCCATGGCGACGAACAGCCGGTCGGTCGGGAACCGGTCGAGCAGGCTCAGGTCCTGGCCGTAGTACAGGACCTCGATCAAGAGGTACGCCGACCCCGTCAGCCGCGCCGTGGTGGCGAGATCCTCGAAGCTGTGCGGATGGATGCGTACGTCGCCGGCGATGCTGGACCGCAGTTGCGCGAGGAAGCGCTCGTCCGGCTCGGTCGCGTCCACGGTGTACCCGTCGGCCAGCAGGCGCCGGGTCAGCGCACCCTCGTGCGCGCCCACCTCGATCACCCGGCCCGCGATCGGGTCGAGGTGCCGCCGGACCCACTCGACGGTCGCGTCCAGCCGCTCCTGCTCGTACGGCGACGCCTCCACCTCGACCGGATCGAGCGCGACCGGCTCGCCGGCCGCCATCGTGTGCCGGACGGTGCCGCCGATCACCGTGGCCAGGTCGACAGCCCAGCGGCCGTGCGAGCCGCGGGTATCCGACGGGTGGTGGGTCCAGACGGTGAACGGGATGCTGCCGGCCTCGCGAGCGATCGCGGCCGCGGCCGTCGCGGGTGTGAACGGCTTGTCGCCCTCACGCGAGCGGGACTGCAGTGCCGCGATCGCCGCGAGCCGGGCCTCCAGGGACACGTCGGCGGGCAGCCTCAGATAGGCGCCGCGCTCGGCGGCGAGCAGGTGGACCTCACGGCCGTGGGCCGGATCGAGAACGGGCAGGAAGTCGGTGACGGCATCTTCGGGACGGAGAACAGCGAGGACGTCGATCATTGCCGGCCATTTTACGCAACGTCCTTGCCGAAAGTTGTCGGCCGTGTGTCGGTCAGTTGACGAGTTGCGGGTACACGGCGGTCAGGTCCTGGGCGACGCCGGCCTTGGCGCCGCGGGCGGTCTCGTCGGCGAGCACCTCGTGCGCGCCGGCCTCGATCCCGTCCAGGGCCTGCTTGGCGATGTCCTCGGGCCGTGACTTCGGGGCGTCGACCGCGGTGACCATGTCGGTGTCGACGTACCCCATGTGCAGGCCGGTGACGCCGATGCCGCGGCCGAGCAGTTCGAGCCGGATGGCGTTGCTCTGCAGCCAGAATGCCGCCTTCGTCGCCGCGTACGCGCCGTGCCGGGCGAACCAGGACAGCGCCGAGTGGACGTTCAGGATGTGGCCGCCGCCGTTGCGCTCGATCACCGGGACGAGCGCCTTGGTGAGGGTGAGCGGGCCGAAGAAGTTCGCCTCGAAGACCGCGCGGGCGGCGTCGATCGGGGTGTCGAGGTAGGTCTCGGGCGAGCTTGCGCCGGCGTTGTTGACCAGCACGGTGACGTCCGGAACGGCCGCCACCAGTGCCCCGACCGAGGCCTGGTCGGTGATCTCGAGCGGCAGCGGGACGACGCGCGGGTCGCTGCTCGGCTTCGGGTCGCGGGCGGTGGCGTAGATCTTGGCGGCCCCGCGGTCGAGCAGGTCGTCGACGATCGCCTTGCCGATCCCGCGCTGTCCGCCGGTGACCAGGACGACGGCGCCTTCGAGTGAGGTCATGCGGCAACTCCAGAGGTGAGAAAACTGATCTGTTTCCAGGAGTGTAAACCGATCGGTTTCCGACATCAAATCCAGCCGGTACGCTCGGTGCATGACCACCTCGGCGACGCCCCGCGAGCGGCTGCTGGACGCCGCGGGCGAACTCTTCTACCGCGACGGCGTCGGCATCGGTGTGGACGCGCTCTGCAAGGCGGCCGGGGTGTCGAAGAAGTCGATGTACCAGCTGTTCCGCTCCAAGGACGAGCTGATCGCCGAGAGCCTGGCCAGCCGCGGCCCGTCGTACCAGACGCTGCTGCACCCGCCGGCGGAGGCCGACCGGCCGCCCCGTGAGCGGATCCTGGCCGTGTTCGAGCGGCAGGACCGGATGGTCGCGGAGGGCAACTACCTCGGCTGCCCGTACGTCGGTACGGCGGTCGAGCTGAAGAACCCGGAGCACCCGGGGTCCGTGGTAGCGCGGCACTTCAAGCAGCAGCTGACCGACTTCTTCCACCGCGAGCTGGTGAAGGCGGGCGCGGAGGATCCGGGCACGCTCGCGATCCAGCTGACGATCATCTTCGACGGCGCCAGCGCCCGGGCGGTCGTCCGGGCCCAGACGCTCGGCGGTATCGGCGTGGCCACCGCGGCGGCGCTCCTGGATGCCGCCGGTGTGCGCGCGGACGAGCTGGCGACCCAGGCGGTCTGAACGCCGCCCCGGCACCGTGGTGATCAGCTGGTCAACGCCACGAGCCCGCACCGGCGGACACGTTGGAGGGCAACAATCTGGCGCGGCTCACCGGTTGGTCGGGGGTGGTGCCGCGACCGCCGCGGGGTGACGGAGTGTGATGCGCGGTCGGTCATGACTGCGGTGCCGGGGTCCAGATCGGCGTCGTTGCATGGGACAACACCGCACTTGGTGCCACGAATGATGGGACTTTCCGGCGGGTTGTTCCATTGCGACCTCCTGCACGCGCGATCTTGACCTGCTCACGGTCCGTCGTCAAACTTTCGCAAAGACCCTGCGGTAGTGCCCTCGGGCACTCGGGGGATCGCAGTGTCCTACCGCCCCGAAGAACAGGACATCCCCATGCGAAAGAAACCCCTGGTCCTGGTCGCCGCCTGCGCGCTACTGGCGGCCGGCTCTCCCAGCACCACGGCGGTCGCCGCGTCCGGCGCCGAGCCGTGGCAGACCGCCGTACCGGCGCCGGCCGATTTCACTCACCCTGGTGTGGGCGTCAGTCGCACCCAGCTGGACTTCGTCCGGGCCAAGGTGCAGGCCGGCGCGCAGCCGTGGACGAATGCCTACAACCAGGCCAAGAACAGCAGGTACGGCTCGCTGTCCCGGACGCCGAAGCCGCGCGCCGTGGTCGAGTGCGGCTCGTACTCGAACCCGAACCACGGCTGCACCGACGAACGCGAGGACGCGATCGCGGCGTACACGGACGCACTGCTGTGGTACATCACCCGCGACGATCGCTATGCGCAGAAGGCGATCCAGCTCATGGACGCCTGGTCGGCGACCATCCGCGACCACACCAACAGCAACGCGCCGCTGCAGACCGCGTGGTCGGCGTCGTCGTGGCCGAAGGCCGCCGAGATCATCAAGCACGCCTACGGCAACTGGCCGAACGCCGGCCGGTTCGCGACCATGTTGCGCACCGTCTACCTGCCCGAGATCATCAACGGCTCGAACTCCAACGGCAACTGGGAGTTGAGCATGACCGAGGCGATCCAGGGCATCGGCGTGTTCCTGGACGACAAGACCGTGTACGACAAGGCGATCTCGCTGTACCGGGTCCGGGTGCCGGCCTTCGTCTACCTCCAGTCCGACGGCGCGTTGCCGAAGACGAAGCCGAGCCAGAACCTCGACACCCGCGAGAAGATCATCGACTACTGGCACGGGCAGGAGATGTTCGTCAACGGTCTCACCCAGGAGACCTGCCGCGACTTCACCCACGCCGGGTACGGCATCTCGTCGATCTCGCACGTGCTGGAGACGTCGCGGATCCAGGGCGTCGACCTCTACCCGGAGTTCGGTGAGCGGCTGCGGCACGCGCTCGGCTTCCAGTCCCGATGGGAACGCAACCTCGAGCCGGTGCCCTCCTGGTTGTGCCAGGGCTCGCTGGACCGCGGCCTGGGCCCGATCACCGAGGTCGGCTTCAACGCGCTGCACACCCGGCTGGGATTCGCGATGACGAACACCCAGGCGCTGACGGAGTCCCGGCGCCCGGCCGGTTCCAACAACCTCTTCGTGGCGTGGGAGACGCTCACCCATGCGGAGAACCCGTCCTGATCCGCTGACGACTGCGGCCGGGGAGCGCGTCCCCGGCCGCAGTACTGCGTCCAGCCGGCCGGCCAGGTCAGACCTGGGCTTCGCCGCGCTTCCAGTAGCCCTGGAAGGAGATCGCGACCTTCGGCAACCCGGCCACGTCGACCAGGTAGCGCCGTACCGACTTGATCATCGACGACTCGCCGGCGACCCAGGCGTAGTCGACGTCAGACGGCAATCCGGCCGCTTCGAGGGCCTCGAGCAACGACTTGGGTCCGTCGTCCGAGGTCGGCGCGATCCAGGTGATGTCGGCGGTGCCGGGGGTCGGCAGTGCGCGGATGTCGCGGAGGTCCGGGACCTGGACGAACACGGTCGCGTGGACGGCGGCCGGCAACTGCTCGAGGATGCCGGCGAGGGCCGGGAGCGCGGTCTCGTCGGCGACGAGCACCCGGCGGAGGCTGGTGGCCGGCGGGACATAGTCGACGCCGGAGTGCAGCAGGCCCCTGGTGCTGGTGGTGTCGACGGCGAACGGGATGATCAGGCCGAGCTCGTCACCGACGACGGCCTGGCTCACCCAGGCGGACGCGGGGCCGTTGGCCCCGTGCAGGACGAACTCGACGTCCATCTCGGCGACCTCGGGGCGGAGCGCCCGGATCGTGTACGTCCGCATGATGAAACGCTCGTCGGCCGGCTGCGCGCACCACGCGGTGTACCAGTCCGGGCCTTCCGGCAGCGTGAGCCCACTGCCGTCCGGCGGAGGGAGAAGCACCTTGATCCGCTGGTCCGGACCGGCCGTCACCGCTTCCGCGATCCGCGGCGCCACGAAGGTCACCCGGCGCAGGTGCGGGCTGAGATCGTCGACCGCAGCTACGGTGGCGAGCACCGAGTCGAACACGATCGGCCGCTCGAGCACAGTCGTCATGCTTGTTCTCTCCGTTGAATGCGGCCCACCCCGACGTCCCGGTCAGGGACCTCGCCGGGGGAGGCTCGGGTGCGGACCCGCAAACGGCCGGGTTATTCTGAGGCGTCGTCTAGAGGTAAGCCTTACCTAAGAGGATCCCAAAAGTCCAATGCCCCCACCCACCGTTGTGGCCGACGCCACAGGCCCAGACGCTTCCGCGCCGGCGCGTCCTCGACGGACGCGGCGGGCCACGCTGTTCCTCGGGTTGGTCGTGTGCGTCGCGCTGCTGGCGCTGGTCACCCTGCTCAGCATCGCGGTGGGGTCCAAGCAGATTCCGCTGTCGACCGTGTTCGACGCCCTGCGCCACTACGACGACACGCACACCGACCACGTGATCATCCATTCACTGCGCGTGCCGCGGACCGTGATCGGCCTGCTGGTCGGTGCGGCGCTGGGGCTGTCGGGTGCGTTGATGCAGGGCGTCACCCGGAACCCGCTCGCCGACCCGGGCATCCTGGGCGTCAACGGCGGCGCCGCCCTTTTCGTTGTCGCGGGCATCTACTGGTTCGGGCTGTCCAGCCTGACGGCGTACGTCTGGCTGGCCTTCGCCGGCGCGGCCGCGGCCTCCGTCGCGGTGTATCTGCTCGGGTCGCTCGGGCGTGAGGGCGCGACTCCGGTGAAGCTGGCGCTGGCGGGTGCGGCGCTGACCGCGATGCTCGGCTCGCTGACCACGGCCCTGCTGATCGGGGACGTCGACACGTTCGACCAATTCCGGTTCTGGGCCGTCGGGTCGCTGGCGGGCCGTGGTTCGGACATCGCCGCGCAGGTCGCGCCCTTCATCCTGATCGGGATCGGGCTGGCGCTGGTGTCGGGTCGCGTGCTGAACGCGTTGTCGCTGGGGGACGAAGTCGCGAAGTCACTCGGTCAGCGGGTCGGACTGGCGCGGTTGTCCGTCGCCGTGGTCGTCGTACTGCTGTGTGGCGCGGCCACCGCCGCCGCGGGACCGATCGGCTTCATCGGGCTGACGATCCCGCACGTCGCGCGACTGGTGACCGGCCCGGACTACCGCTGGATCCTGCCGTACTCGATGCTGCTCGCGCCGATCCTGCTGCTCGGCTCCGACGTCCTCGGCCGGATCGTCGCCCAGCCGGGCGAACTGCAGGTCGGCATCGTCACCGCGGTCATCGGCGCACCGTTCTTCATCGCGCTGGTACGGCGGCGGAAGCTGGCGGACCTGTGACCGCGACGGCCGAAGCGGTCCGGATCATCACCCGGGCCCGGGGGGTCCGGCAGGCGCGCACGATCGCGGTGATTGTGGTGCTCGCGGTCCTGGTCGTCGTGACGTTCTGTGTCTCGCTGTCACTGGGCGACTTCAAGATCCCGGTGATCGACGTGGTCGAGACGCTGTTCGGCGGCGGCGACCGGGCGACCGAGTTCATCGTCAACCGGCTGCGGTTGCCGAGGGCACTCACCGGCCTGATGGTCGGCGCGGCGCTCGGGATGTCCGGCGCGATCTTCCAGAGCATCGCCCGCAACCCGCTGGCCAGCCCGGATATCATCGGCGTCACGTACGGCGCCGGCGCGTTCGCGGTGTTCGCGATCGTCACGCTCGGGCTGACCGGGGTCGCGGTGTCCGCGCTCGCGATCGCCGGCGCGGTGCTGACCGCGTTCGTCATGTACGTGCTGGCCTGGCGGCAAGGGGTGTCGAGCTACCGGCTGATCCTGATCGGCATCGGCATCGGTGCGATCGCCACCAGCGTCACGTCGTACCTGCTGACCAAGGCGCGGGTCGAGATCGCCCAGCAGGCGCTGATCTGGCTGACCGGCAGCCTGAACGGCCGGGACTGGTCCAACGTCCGGTCGATGGGGCTCACCCTCGCGGTGCTGACACCGCTGATCGTCTACCTGGTGCACCGGCTGCGGATTCTGCAGCTCGGCGACGAGACGGCGTACGGGCTGGGGCTGCGGGTGGAGAGCTCGCGGCTCGGGCTCATCGTTGTCGGCGTGCTGCTCGCCGCCGTCGCGACCGCGGCCGCCGGCCCGGTCGGGTTCGTGGCGTTCGTCGCGCCGCCGATCGCGCGGCGGCTGACCCGGTCGCCGGGGCCGGCGATGATCGCGTCCGCGTTGCTCGGCGCGCTGGTGGTCGGACTGTCGGACCTGATCGCGCAGCACGCGTTCGGCGACACCCAACTGCCGGTCGGTGTGGTCACCGGTGTCGTCGGCGCGCCGTACCTGATGTTCCTGCTGGCCCGGGCCAACCGGGTAGGGAGTGGTGGCTGAGAGATGGAGACCTCTGTGGAGCCCTCGCACAGCCTGGCGGCTGAGAACCTCGCGGTCGGGTACGACCAGCGGGAGATCATTCACGACCTGTCGGTGCGCATCCCGACCGGGAAGATCACCGTCATCGTGGGCGCCAACGCCTGCGGCAAGTCGACGCTGCTGAAGACGCTGGCCCGGTTGCTGAAACCGGCGCGCGGCCGCGTGCTGCTGGACGGCAAGAGCATCCAGTCGATCCCGACCCGCGAGGTCGCCACCAAGCTCGGCCTGCTGCCGCAGTCACCGACCGCGCCGGAGGGGATCACGGTCGCCGACCTCGTCGGCCGCGGGCGTTACCCGCGGACCCGGTGGATCCGGCAGTGGACGAAGACCGACGACGAGGCGGTCGCGGCGGCGATGACGTCGACCGACGTCCTGTCGATCGCCGACCGGCCGATCGACGAGCTGTCCGGCGGCCAGCGGCAACGGGTGTGGATCGCGATGGCGCTGGCGCAGGAGACCGACATCCTGCTGCTGGACGAGCCGACCACGTTCCTCGACCTGACCCACCAGTTCGAGGTGCTGGACCTGCTGGTCGACCTGAACAAGCGGGACCAGCGCACCATCGTCCTCGTCCTGCACGACCTCAACCAGGCCTGCCGGTTCGCCGACCACCTGATCGCGATGAAGGACGGCGCCATCGTCTGCGAGGGCGACCCGAACGAGGTCATCACCGAGGAGGTCGTCCGCGACATCTTCGGCCTCGCCGTCCGGATCATTCCCGACCCGGTCGCCGGTACGCCGATGGTCGTCCCGCTCGGTCGGCACACGACCCGTTCGGACCGGCCCCAGGACCAGACAAACGGTCAGGACCACACAAACGGTGACCAGGCCTCGGGTGGTGCTGTACTGGACATGGCCGGTGGAAGCCTGGCTGCCCAGGCGCTGTCCGCCAGCGCCGCCGCGAGCGGCATCTGCCGGCCCACCGACCGCTAGTGTCCTGAGTCAAGCCGTCGTACGCGACCGACGCGTCCCCGTGGCCGACAGCCGTCGCGTCCATCAAGTGCGGGGGAGTCCTTCGGCGGCGAGATGGGCACGGGTCCGGTAGATGGTGAGGCCGGCCGCGAGTGCGCCGAGAGTGCCGAGGCCGAGATCGCCCAGCGTGTCGGTGTACGCCGTCTCGAGCTCGGGGGAGCTGCGGATGAAGGCGACGTACTCGCCGAGCTCCCAGACCACCGCGGCGGTGGTACCGAACCCGAGGGCGACGAACGCGGTCAGTCCACGGGTCAGCGTCGGCGGCGCGAATGCCAGCAGCACGCCCGCGGTCAGCAGACCCCACAGGATCAGGTGCATCGCGTCGTCCCACCAGACCACGGTGTCGAACAGGTCGAGCCGGTTGCCGATCAGGTCGATCAGCCACGGCAGGGTGATCAGCAGATCGGCGCGCCACGGGAAACTGGGGTGCAGCTTGCTGCGCGCCCGGCCGTACGCCCACCACCACAGCGGCAGCACCATCGCGCCGATCGGGTAGACGACCAGCCGGGCGGTCGACGCCTTGCCCTTGATGCCGCTGAGGTCGGGCCAGATCAAGGCCGAGAGCAACAGGCCGAGCAGCACGACCTTCGCGGCCAGGGCGGCGTACCGGACCCAGGGAGCGTCCGTTGTCCGGGCCGTGGCGGCAACCATCGTCGTCATGCCTCCCAGTCAAGCGAGCCGCTGGGCGTGGCGGACGGGTACAACTACGGACAGCACCTGCGCAAAACCCCCGGAGGCGTCATTGTGACGCACCCCCGGGGGCTGCTGTCCCGCGTCTGCTCCGGTCGCGGCGCGAGTCCGCGGCCGGGTCGTGGTCGAAGGTCAGCTGACGCTGATCAGGTCGACGACGAAGATGAGGGTCTCGCCGGGCTTGATGGCGCCGCCCGCACCGCGGTCGCCGTAGGCGAGGTGCGGCGGGATGACGAGCTTGCGGCGACCGCCGACCTTCATGCCCTGGACGCCGGTGTCCCAGCCCTGGATGACCTGGCCGACGCCGAGCTGGAAGGCCAGCGGCGCGCCCCGGTTGTACGACGCGTCGAACTCCTCGCCGGTCGAGTGGGCGACACCCACGTAGTGGACGTTGACCCGCGAGCCGGCCTTGGCCTCGTCACCGTCACCGACAGTGATGTCGGCGATTTCCAGCTCCGCCGGCGGCGGTCCGTCCGGGAAGTCGATCTCTGGCTTGTCAGTCATGCCCCCAGCTAACCAGACCATCAGTTGACCGCCCGCCAGGACCCACCCGGCGTCGTGACAGCAGCCGCCTCACGCCATGGGAGTGGCACAAGCCGATCTGGGCGGGCCTGTCACTGCGCCGCGAGCGACCCCGGTCGCTGCGGAGCAACGCCGGCTTCGGTCAGTACCTTTGCCAGTTGTCCTCTCCGGCGGCACACTCGCCGCGCCAGGTCCAGCCGGTGACGATCTCACTCGGACCGATCCTCGCCGCGGTCGTCGCGCCGGTGCCGAGGTCGAAGTTGGCAGGGCCGTAGTGCAGGCAGATCCGCCAGCGTGAACCGTTGATGCTGGTGGTGAGCGTGATGTGGTCGGCGCCGGGGTAGCGAACGCCGTTGTTCCACACCCAGCCGCCCCGCGGTCCCGGGTGAAGGATGCCCGACACGTTGCCCGGCGACTTGTACTTGAGTGTGCTGGTGCCGTTGGAGTTGATCCAGTAGAAGCAGGTGTTCCCGGCACCGCAGGACGCGGCGTCGGCCGGTGGTGCGGTCACGACCGCGCCGGCGACGGTCACCCCGAGTACGGCGCCCACCGCGGTGAGCGCGTGTCTCGTGCGTCCGGTCGGCCGGCGTCTGGCAGAGCTGAACATGGGTCCTCCCCGAATCGACAGGCGAGTGCTCCGAAGAGCTGTCGCAAGCATTCAAGGCGGGCCGGCTTTCAACCTCCTTTCACTCCGCCTTCAAGCCGCGGCCACGGTGGGCGGCGTACTCGGTGGAGTGGGGTACGGCGCCCCCGGCCGATCGGTGTCGGCGGCGGGTCAGCGGGCCAGGACCTCGCGGAGTTTCGTGGCGAACTCCTCGGGTTTGCCGGGCATGCCGTACTCGTTGCCGAGGAAGCCGCCGTGGTTGCTCGGGAACAGGACCGGGCTCAGGCCGAGGCGCTCGGCGACGACCAGCCCGCCCCGGTGGGCGAGCTCGCCGGCGGACTCTTCGCCGACGGCGACCACGAGCCGGCCGGCCGACGTGGCGAGGGCGTCGAAGTCGGGCTGGTACGACGTACAGCCGCGGAGGTTCTGGCCGAGCAGGGCGTCGTCGCGGGAGCCGTCGTCCTCAGTCGGGAGGCCGAACATCGCCGGGTCCGGCGCCGGCCGGTCGGTGTAGTCGTCCGGGACCTCACCCTTGAAGCTGGTGATCGCGATGAACTTCGCCATCCCGGCGCCCAGCCCGTCACGCTGGTAGGTGTGGTAGATGTCGTCGACGGCCGCGGTCGCCGCCTTCGCGTCCGGCAGGATCCCGGCCAGCGGCGGCTCGTGCGCCACCAGCGCCCGGACCAGGTCGGGGCGCCGGGTGAGCAGGGCCAGCCCGTTCACCGCGCCGCCGCTGCTGGCGAAGATGTCGACGGGACCCACGTCGAGCGTCTCGATGAGCCTGGCCAGGTCGTCGGCGTGGTCCTCCGGCGACAGCTCGCCCGTACCGTCGCTGCGGGTGCTGCGCTCGACGCCCCGCGGGTCGTAGGTGACGATCGTCCGGTCCGCGAGGTACGACGCCAGCGTCGGGAAGCCACTCGCCCCCATCGGCGAACCGATGAGTAGCAGCACGGGCCGCTGAGCGAGATCGCCGCTGACGTCGTACGTCAGGGTGGCTCCGGGCAGGTCGATCGTGCTGGTGACGGGCTCCGGCATGTCAGCTCCTTCTCGAGTGCCCCATCCCCCTGGGCGGGACGTGTGACGTGAGCCTAGACCGACCGTCGCGGAACGGACCAGGACCTCAACCTGCACTGATCTCGCACTCCGTGCGGACCACAGTGATGTTGCTCACGGCAACTCTCTTGGCGGCCGTTGCTCCCTCATGTCCGAGAAGGCCGCCGGCCAGTCCTGGGCGGGTCAGTCCCCGCCCGGCCACTGGGCGCGCCTCCAACTCTCCCGCACCGTCGGGCCAGCCCGAGACCTGGCATGCCGACCAGACCACCGTCCCCCGCATCTGGACAGCCAACGGCCGCCACTACTAGCACTGCCACTCACGGCCGGCCGGCTTTGGGGATTGG
>NZ_SMKR01000108.1 GCF_004348725.1 Kribbella turkmenica | reverse complement strand
TATTTCATGTGTGCACCCACCACGGGATGTGCTTGCCCACGAGCGGATGGTCTATCGGTTGCTCAACCAGCGGATGGGGTCGCCGCTTGTCGAGGTCGGTGAAGCCCTCGTCGGCCAGTGCTCCGGTCAGCAGCGTGCGGGCGCGCGAGCAGTCGCCGTACGGTCGGATTGTCGCCGACACCTTCGACAGACAGTTCGATCGGTGCGTCGAGGCGCTCGTCAGGGAGAGTGGCGGCTCGTGTCATCAGTTCGCCGGCCAGCCACACGTGGTGCTCCACCATCCGCGTCAGCACATCCATCGGTCTCACCTTCTCCCTCGCCGGCGCGCGGATCCCGGCCGGCGGATGGAAATGAACGTTGCCGGGCGCACCGAGTGGGATCCGCGACGGTTGCCGCCGCCACGCAGCGGGTGCTCGGCCGTACGCCCGGCTGAACGCGCGCGTGAACGACTCGTGCGACCCGTACCCAGCCTCGACCGCGGTGTCGAGGATGGATGAGGTTGTCGTGAGCAACCGGTACGCCGTCCGCTCGCGCAACACCCGCCGCCGCAACCGCGCGGGCGGCTCACCAGCCGCGGCCGCCACCAGCCGGTCCAGCTGGAATCGCGACGAACCAACCCGCCGCGCAAGTTCCTCGCCATCCACGCCGACGTCGTCGAGCGCCCCGGTCAGCGCCCCGAGGAACTCGCCGAACACATCCGTCCCCATCACCCCATCGTCCCGCGCCCGGGGGTATCGCGCTTGACCGGATTTGCGGTCGGCGGCCCCACGGCGGAAGGTGGCGGGATGAGCCATGTGGTGGGTGTGGACATCGGGACCGGGAGTACGAAGGGGGTTCTGGTTGCGCTTGACGGGACTGTGGTCGCGGCTGCCCGGCGGGATCATGTGGCGGCGCTGCCTCGGCCCGGGTGGGTGGAGATGGACGCCGAGCGGGATTGGTGGGACGACGTCGCCGACGTACTGCGGGAGCTGACGGCCACGGGTGAAGAGGTCGTGGCGGTCTGTGTGTCAGGGCTCGGCCCGTGTGTCGTGCAGACGGACGAGGACTTGCGCCCGCGGCGGCCCGCGGTTCTGTACGGCGTGGACACCCGGGCGACGCGCGAGATCAGCGAGATCACCGAACAACTCGGTGCGGACGCGATCCTCGACCGGTGTGGGAAAGACCTGTCCAGCCAAGCGATCGGGCCCAAGCTGGCGTGGTTGCGGCGGAATGCCGGCCGGGACTGGCGACCGCGGGATCGGTGGTTCAGTGCGCATTCGTACGTCGTTGCGCGGTTGACGGGCGAGTGGATCCTCGACCACCACACGGCCAGTCAGTGCGATCCGTTCTACGACGTCCACGCGCAGGACTGGGCGACCGACTGGGTCGAGCAGGTGCTTCCCGGGCTCGCCCTGCCCAGGCTGGTCTGGCCGTCGGAGCAGGTGGGAGTCGTCCACGGTGCGGCGGCCGTGGCCACCGGGCTGGCTGAGGGAACGCCGGTCGTGGCAGGGACGGTCGACGCGTGGGCCGAAGCGTTCAGTGTCGGCGTACGACGTCCTGGCGACCTGATGCTGATGTACGGCTCCACGATGTTCTTCGTGCAGGTTCTGGCCGAACCGACGAGTGTCCGTGGGCTGTGGACGACAGTTGGTGTCGAGCCGGCGTCGCACACACTCGCCGCCGGTATGGCGACCTCCGGCACCATCACAACCTGGCTGCAGGACCTGACCGGTGGCGTGCCGTTCGAGACGCTCGTTGCAGAGGCTGCCGCGGTGCCTGCCGGGAGTGAGGGTCTGGTGATGCTGCCGTACTTCAGTGGTGAGCGGACTCCGATTTACGACCCGTTGGCGCGTGGCGTGATCGCAGGACTGACTCTGCGGCACGGACGCGCGCATTTGCTGCGAGCGGCGTACGAAGGGATCGCCTGTGGGGTGAAGCAGATCGTCGGCGCGTTCGAGGAGGCGGCCGGGCGGCCGGCGCGGATCGTCGCGGTGGGCGGCGGTACGCAGGGTGGGCTGTGGACGCAGATCGTCAGTGACGTGTGCGGGCTGGAGCAGCAGGTTCCGGCGCGGACGATCGGGGCGTCGTACGGCGATGCGCTGCTGGCGGCGATCGGCGTGGGACTCGTGCCGCCGGAGACCGACTGGGCTCAGCTGGACCACGTGGTACAGCCGGATCGGTCGACGGAGCCGGCGTACTCGACGTTGTTCCGGACCTTCACCGAGCTGTATCCGGTGACTCGTCCGTTAGTGCATCGGCTGGCGCGCTCGGCGCACTCCGGCGGCGAGCCGGAGTGATGGTTCTGGGGACAGCTACGGTGGGTGGCCGGTCTACCGGGGAGTGCAGCGTGTACATACCGACCGCGCAAGTCGTCGCCGCCGCCTTCGATCTCGGCAAGCCGGTCGGTGGACTCCTTCTGATCCGGCGCGGCGACACCGACACGTGGCGACTCGAGACGACGTCCGGCCGGTATTTCGTCAAGGGCTACTGGCCTACCACCGGTGGTCAATTCACGTCGGGCGGCCTGGTCGAGCAGTTGGCGGTGGCCATGCCGTTCGAGCAGCGGGCGATGGCGGCCGGCGTCGACCTCGCGGACCCGGTGCCGCCGGTCGAGCCGGAGCTCGGGTGGGTGACGCGGATCCACGATCGGCTGTTCCGTGTGTACGACTGGATCGAGGGGCGGACGGTCCGACCCGAGGACGACATCACCGAATGGCTCGGCCGGACGATGGCGATCGTGCACCAGCTGCAACCGGTCGGTGAGGTTGGCCTGCCGGATTGGTGGCGTACGGCGCTCAGACCGCGGGCCGACTGGGACGAGTGGTTCACCGAGGCGCGCCGGCGAGGAGAGCCGTGGTCGGAGGTGGCGTGGGAACGGTTGCCGCGGATCGTCGAGTTGACCGCGCGGATCGAGCAGCTGGGCGAGGTCGCGCCGGATCGCGTGATGACGCACGGGGATTTCAAGTCGCACAACATTCTGATGACCGCGAACGGTCCGGTGCTGATCGATTGGGACAGTGTGCGGTCGGACAGTGCGGCGATGGAGGCTGGGCGGATCGCGGAGATGTTCGGCGGCCGGACGTTGGAGGCTTACGTCGGGGCGGGTGGCGACGTCAGGTGGGCTGGAGAGGATCTGTATCTCGGCGTAGCTCGCGCTGAGCTGCAGCGCATCTACGAACGAGTGCTGGTACTGCTGGACCGCATGCCGGCGCCGCGCTGGATGGGCACTCGCGATGAGGTCATTGAGCAGCTTCGAGAGTCATTCGATCGGCTCGGGCAGTGGCGGGGCTGCCCGTGACAGCACGTGACGTAGGAGCGCGCGGAGCGGGCTGCGAGGATGCACGACGTGCGCCCGGGCGTTACGCGCGGAGGAGCGGCCGCGGGGAGCGGCCGCTCCTCCGGTGGAGCGTGGTGGCGACTACTGGATGTCGTCGTCCTGGCCGTCGAGGCCGTCGAGACGGTCCTTGGCGAAGTCGGTGCCCTTGTCGATCTTGTCACCGTGCTCGCCGCCGGTCTTCTCGTCGGCGAAGTCGCCGGCCTTGTCCATACCCTCGTTGACCTTGTCGCCGTGCTCGTCGACGGCGTCGGTGGCCTTGTTCTTCAGGTTGTCGAACATACCCATCGTGCTTCCCCGTTCTGTCGATGGTTGCTATGGACTACCTATCCGGACGTACCCGATCGCGCCGATTCCACACGCCTCGCCGTTGTCTTGTCCTGACATGAGCGTCAGCCGGTGAACGGGTTCCCGCCGGAGCCGAGGGCCGGGAGGATACTTCCGGCCAGGCGGAGGTAGGTGTGCCGCTGGAGCATCGGCCCGAAGGTGATCCGGGCGACGCCGAGACCGGTGAGCTCGGCAACCGACCGGTCGCCCTGGCCGTAGCTGACGTTGACCGGGCCGGGGATTTCCTCGACCAGGGTCTGGACCACGTCCGGATCGCCGGTCCCGATCGGGTACACGCAGTCGGCGCCGGCTGCGAGATAGCGGGCAGCCCGGTCGATGGCGGCCCGGAGTTGCTCGCCGGGCGAGCCCGCGGGGCGGATGAACGTGTCGACCCGGGCGTTGATCACCAAACCGGCGCCGGCGGCGGCGCGGACCGCGGCCAGGAAGTCCGCCTGTTCGGACGGATCGACCAGGGTGCCGGTCGACGGGTCGGAGTCCTCGAGGTTGAGGCCGACGGCGCCGGTCGCGGTGAAGCGCTCGACCAGTTCGGCCGGCGGGAACCGGTAGCCGCGCTCGAAGTCCACGGTGACCGGGACGGACACCGAGCGGGCGATCCGGGTGGCCGCGGCCAGGACTTCGTCCACGGGCGCCTGTTCGCCGTCGTCGTACCCGAGGATCGTGGCGGTGGCGAAGCTGCTTTTGGTCGCGATCGCGGGGAAGCCGGCCTGCTCGACCATCCGGGCCGAGGCCACGTCCCACGCGTTCGGCAGGACGAGAGGAGTGCCGGGCACGTGCAGGTCCCGGAGGGTGGTTGCCAATGACATCGAATGCTCCGTCTCAACGAGAGTGAACGAGGGGCAGCCCGAACGCCGGGAAGAGCGTGGGCTGGTGGAAGGCGAGCACGGCCGAGATCCCGGCCTTGGTCAGCGTGAGCACCTTCAGCGAATGAGCATGGAACTGCCCGTCCCGCCCGCGGATGTAGAGGGCGAACGCCGGCTGCCCGTTGGCAGACGTCTCGACCAGGACCCGCTGGTCCGTGCCGACGCTGAGTTTGGAGTCGAGCAGCCGCAGTACGTCGGTCCGCCCGTTGAACCAGGTCGGGATCGGCGGCATCTCCCACCGGGTGTCCGCGGTGAGCAGGCCCTCCAGGACGGCGAGATCCCTCGTCTCGAACGCGATCGAGAACTGGTCGAGCAGGTGTCGCCGGACCGGCTCGTCCGGTTCGCTGAGTTCGTCCTCGGCCGGCCGCAGCCGCGCTAGCTCGGCGCGGGCACGCTGCAGCGAGCTGTTGACGGCCGTCGTCGTGGTGTCGAGAAGACTGGCGACCTCGGCGGCCGGCCAGGTGAGCACCTCGCGCAGGATCAGTACGGCGCGCTGCCGCGGCGGGAGGTGCTGCATCGCGGCGACCATCGCCAGCCGCAGGCTCTGCCGGTCACCGACGACCGCGGCCGGGTCCGCGCCGAGCAACTGGTCCGGGAACGGCTCCAGCCAGGTCACCTCGAGCGCCTGCGGTTGGAGCTCGTCCGGATCGTTGCCTGGGGCACCGAGCGCGGACGGGACCATCCGCCGGCTGCTGTGCTGCAGGAGGGTCAGGCAGACGTTGGTGGCGATCCGGTAGAGCCAGGTCTTCACCGACGAGCGCTGTTCGAACCCCGCCTGCCCGCGCCAGGCCCGCAGGTACGTGTCCTGCACCGCGTCCTCGGCGTCGTGCAGCGACCCGAGCATCCGGTAGCAGTGCGCGACCAGACCCGCCCGGTGCTGCGCGAACTCCTCCTCGAGGTTCATCGCACCTCCTCCATCGCCCTGGGCACGACAGCCCCGCCGGTACGGCGCCGGGCGGTGATACCGAGACCTGCCAGCGCGCCGAGCAACGACAGTACGCCGCATCCCGCGAGGGCCCGGGTGAACCCGTCACCGCCGTACCCGCCCGCCGACACGAACACCGACCCGAGACCGGCGACCCCGGCCGCGCCACCGAGTTGCCGGGTCATGCTGTAGACGCCGGACGCGATCCCGACCGCCTCGCGCGGCAGGGCGCCCATTGCTGCACTCTGCGCCGCCGGCATCGCGAGCGAGACGCCGCACCCGGTGACCACAAGTGGTACGACGAGAGCGTGGTACTGCCCGCTGTTCCCGGCCGACCCGGCGACCCAGAACATGCCGACGGCCTGGAACGCCAGTCCGATCACCACCAGCGGGCGCTCGCCGACCCGATCGACGAGCCGGCCGGCGACCGGCCCGACCAGGAAGAGCGTGGCCGTCCACGGCAACAGTTGCAGACCGGCCGCGAACGGCGCCGAGCCGAGCATGGCCTGCATGTACTGGGACAGGAAGAACACGGCGCTGAAAAGGGCGCCACTGAGGAAGAAGCCGGCCGCGTTCGCTGCCGTGAACGTCCGGTCGCGGAAGAATCCGAGCGGGATCATCGGGTGCGCCGAGCGTCCCTCCCAGGCGCCGAAAGCGACGAGCAGGACGACACCGGCCGCGAACGAGCCGAGGACCTCGGCGCTCGTCCAGCCGGCGCTCTCGCCGTTGACGATGCCCCAGACCAGGCCGAGCACAGCGAGGCTGACGACGACGGCCCCGGCCAGGTCGAGCCGCCGGGACGGGCCTGTGCTCTCGCGGACGTTCCGCAGTACCAGTGGAATCGCGATCAGGCCGACCGGGACGTTGATCCAGAAGATCCACTGCCAGGCGAGTCCTTCGGTCACCGCACCGCCGATCATCGGACCGCCCAGGACCGCGATGCCGGTCACTCCGCTGAAGACGCCGATCGCCCGTCCTCGCCGTTCGGGCGGGAAGGCCGCTCCCAGGAGTCCCATGGCCAGTGGCATCACCACCGCGGCACCGACCCCCTGCACGGCCCGCGCCGCGATCAGCCACGGCAGCGAGGTCGCCAGCGCGCACGCCCCGGACGCGAGCGTGAAGATCAACAGTCCGCCCACATACGTCCGGCGCCGTCCCCAGCGGTCACCGATCGCGGCGGCCGTCATCAGCAGCATCGCGAAACTCAGCCCGTAGGCGTTCACCGTCCATTCGAGTTGGGCGGGCGAGGCGCCGAGGCCCGCCCGGATCGTGGTCAGCGCCGCGGCCACGACCAGGACGTCCAGCGCGACCATGACCGAGCCCACCGAGGCCAGCCCCAGCACCCACCGTTGCTCACGTGTACTTCGCACATCGGATCTCACCTGATGTAGACCGCGGGCGAGACCAGAACTCATCGCTGCGATGAGCGGTAATTCTCAGCCGGTCTGATCCGACCCGCCCACGGCCGGACCTGACGGCCGGTGTCGCCGCCGTCCTGCTCGCCGCGGCCGTCACCAGAGCGAGATGACAACCTTGCCGGAGATGTTCGAGTCCCGGGCGGTGGTGAAGGCCTCGGTCACCCGGTCGGCCGGGAACTCGTGGGTGATGACGCGGTCGAGGTGTGGATGGCTGTCGAGGAGCTCGACAGCGCGGTCGATCTCCTCGTTGAACCGCATCGTGCCCCGGAGCTGAAGCTCCCGGGAGATCAGCGGTGACAGGTTGACCGGGCGGGGCTCGTTCGGGGGGATCCCGACGAGTACGACCACAGCCGCGCGCCGGGCCGCGTCGAGCGCGCCGGTGATGGCCGCCGGCACCCCGGTGCACTCGAGGACGACGTCGAAGTGTCCGGACCGGACGTCCTGCCCACCGATCAGGACGGTGTCGTGCACGCCGAGATCCCGAGCACGCTGCAGCGGTCCCGGAAGGACGTCGGTCGAGACGACTTCGGTCGCCCCGAGGGCCAGCGCGGCCGCGGCGGTCAGTAGCCCGATCGCGCCCGCCCCGGACACGAGCACCCGCTTGCCCTGCACACCCCCGGCGATGGTGATGCCGTGCAGGCCGACCGCAAGCGGCTCGGCCAGCGCCGCGCGCCGCAACGGCAACGTCGCGGGGAGGATACGGAGCATGCTTCTCCGCACCAGCAGGAACTCGCTCATCCCGCCCTGAGTGTGCGGCCAGGTGGAGGCGCTGCCGAGGTAGGCGCCGTTCGGCCACAGGTGTGGGCGGTCCTCGATGCCCCGTTCGACCGTGCCGAACGTGGCCGGGTGAATGGTCACCGGTGTCCCGGGCGCCAGCTCACCGGACCGATCGAGGTCGACCGTGCCGGAGAGCTCGTGACCCGGAACCAGCGGTTCGCGGACGACGTACTCGCCGTTCGCGCCCTCGCTGTAGTAGTGCAGGTCCGAGCCGCAGATACCGCCGTACGCCATCCGCAGGCGCACCTGGTCAGGCTGCGGGTCAGGTGTGGGGAGCTCCGTCTCGACGAGCTCGAGCTTGCCCTGGATGACGACAGCCCTCATGGGTCTCCTCACGGTGGAACGGGTCAGGTCATCGGGATCATCGCCGCCGCCGGCAGGGTCGGGGCGGGGGAGCCGCCGTCGGGTTCGATGGTGAGACCGAAGGCGATCTTGCCGGTCGAGCCGTTGACGACCGTGGTCAGGTCACCGCCGGCCAGGCCGACGGAGTGCGCGGTCCGGTTCGGGTCGATCAGCCACAGCTGCCAGGTGCGGTCGGCGGGGAGCTCCGGCAGATCCCGCAGTACGACGACCGCCCGGTCGGCGCGTGCGGACACCACGACTGTGGCCTGACCGCCACCGTTGACCGGACCGTGGACAGTCCGCGCGTCAGGTTCAGCGAGTACGGCGGCGACGCGCTCGTTGGCCTGGACCGCCGCCTGCTTGTCGCGGTACTGGTCGATCGCGATCCCGCCGGTGGTTGCGACCGCGAGTGCCGCGGCGGCGAGCGCGAGCACCGACCGGCGGCCCAGGCGACGCCGGGCCAGCTCGTTCCTGCCGCCCGGGACGAGCGGCGGTACCTGGCGGATCTGCTCGATCGCGGACATCACGTCGGCCTTGAGCGCCGGAGGCGGGGGAGCCGCGACCTGGGTGGCCAGTCTGACCGCCGCCTCACGGAGCTCGGCGACCTCGGTGGTGCAGAAGGCGCACTCGGTCAGGTGCTGCTCGAAACGGGCTCGCTCGTCCGCGGGCAGTGCGTCCAGGACGAACGGGCCGGTGAGGGTGTGCACGTCGGATTCGGTCATGGCGGTCACCCCTTGCTGGTTCCGAGGCAGTCGCGGAGGCGGATCAGCCCGTCGCGCATTCTCGCCTTGATGGTCGGCAGTTTCGCATCGAGTCGCTGGGCCACCTCGGGATAGGTGTAGCCCCCGTAGTACGCCAGCTGGATCGACTCGCGCTGCAGGTCGGTCAGGGTGTCGAGGCACCGGCGTACCTGCTCCACCTCGAGCCGGGTGGTGACGGTGTCGGCGACCTGGTCGAAGTCCACCTCGGCCGAGCGGGCGCCGACCAGTTCGGTCCGGTCGGCCGCTGCCTGCTCGGACCGGACCCGGTCGACGGCCCGGCGGTGGGCGATGGTAAGGATCCACGACTGCGCCGAGCCGCGGGCGGCGTCGTACCTGGTCGCCGTCCGCCACACGTCGAGCATCACTTCCTGGGTCACTTCCTCGGACTGCGCCGGGTTGCGCAGGACCCGCCGTACCAGGCCGAACACCCAGGGGGCGACCCGGTCGTACAGCGTGCTGAACGCCGCCCGGTCACCCCGAGCGGTCCGGAGCAGCAGGTCGCCGTCACTGACCTCGCCCGGCCGGGTGCTGGACCCGGCCGGCCAAGGCAGCGGAAAGGGGTCGGGCATGATCAGGCAGCCGGCGGCATCAGGACCGAGTCGATCAGGTAGACCGTGGCGTTCGCGGTCTTCACGCCACCGCAGATGACCGCGGCGTCGTTGACCTTGAGGCTGTCACCCGAGCCGGTGACCGTGACTTCCTGCTTCTCCACAGTCACATGCTTGCCTACAACGGCCATCGGGTCGAGCTGACCGGGCACCACGTGGTAGGTCAGGATCTTGCTGAGCAGGGCGTCGTCGGTCTTGAGCGTGTTGACGGTGGCGGCCGGGATCTTCGCGAACGCCGCGTCGACCGGGGCGAACACCGTGAACTCGCCGCCGTTCAGCGTGGACACCAGGTCCACCTTCGGGTTCAGCTTGCCCGACACCGCGGAGACCAGCGTCGTCAGCAGCGGGTTGCCGGAGGCCGCGGTGGCCAGCGGGGCGGCGGCCATGCCGTCGATCGAGCCGGCCCCGCTCGGGTTGGCCTTCGCGTAGTCGGCGCAGCCGGGACCGACCAGGCCGGCGGCCATGTCCGTCGACGGTGTCGCGCTCGTGCTCGGGCTGGTGTTCTGGTTGGCGGGCGCGCCGGCCGCGCCGGAGTCGTCGTCGCTGCCGCAGGCGGTCGTGGCAAAGGCGAGGGCCAAGGCGGACAGGGCGATGCCGAGGTGCTTACGCATGACGGTTCTCTTTCTCGAAGGAGTTGCTGACACAGGTACTTCGGTGCGGCGGCACCGCCGGATGGGTCGGGTCACTCGACCATCACGACGGTGTTGTGCAGGCCGGACGACCCGTTCGGCCGCGGTGGGGCCGGGGCCGCCGTCTGAACGTTGCCGTCGGCATCGGTGGCCCGGACGGTGAGCTTGTGCGTACCGGGAGTGGCGGTCCACCGGAATCTCCACTGACGCCAGGTGTCGATCGTGTCCTCGGCGGCCAGGACGGCGGGCTGCCAGGGGCCGTCGTCGACCCGGACCTCGACCTTGGCGATGCCGCGGTGCTGGGCCCAGGCCACGCCGGCTGCGATCGCCGGACCGGCCTTGACGGTCGCGAACCCCTTCGGTACGTCGATCCGCGACGCCGTCTTGATCGGTGCCTCGACCGCCCAGCCGCGATCGGTCCAGTACGCGCTGAAGTCCTGGAACCGGGTCACCTCGAAGTCGACGATCCACTTGGTCGCGGACACGTAGCCGTACAGCCCGGGCACCACCATCCGGACCGGGAAGCCGTGGTCGAACGGCAGCGGTTCGCCGTTCATCGCGACCGCGAAGATCGCGTCCCGGCCGTCGGTGAGCGCGCTCAGCGGCGTACCGATGGTGAGACCGTCGATGCTCGTGGACTTCACCGCGTCGGCCCCGTTCCGGACGCCGGCCTCGGCCAGCACGTCGGCGACCGGGACGCCGATCCAGCGGGCGTTGCCGACGTACGGGCCGCCGACCTCGTTCGACACGCAGGTCAGCGTGATGTCGCGCTCGATCAGGCGGCGGTCGAGCAGGTCGGCGAGCGACAGCCGGAGCTCCTTGCCGACCATCCCGTGAATCCGCAGCTCCCAGTCCGCCGGATCGATCCGGGGCACCTCGAGCAACGTGTCGACGCGGTAGAACTTGCTGTTCGGGGTGACGAACCGGCTCACCCCGGGGACGTCGACCTGCGCGCCGGCCGGGACCGGGCGCGCGGCGTCGGCCGGGCGGGGCACGCGGACCTTGGCGCGCGCCGCCTCACCGGTGCCGAAGGTTGCGATCCGGGTGGTCGCGAACGCGCCGGTGCCCACCACGGCCAGCGCGGAGACGGTGAGCAGGAACCGGCGCCGGTCGAAGCCGTCGGGCTGCTCCGCCTGCGGCGTCCGCGCGCGGACGACCAGTGCCATCGCGACCACCGCGGCCACCAGAGTGGCGATGGCCGGCAGCAGCCGTTCGACCCCCGTAGCCGCCGAACGGCCGAAGCCGGCGAACACCAGCCCGGTCAGGCCGAGCAGGAAGGCGATGCCGATCGCGACCGGAGGCCGGCGGCGGCCGACCACGCCGGCGGCCGCGGCCACCAGCGCCAGGACCACGCAGATCCCCAGCCTGAGCAGCGGACGGTCCGCCGTACCCAGCTCCCGGACGGCGAAGTCCTTCACCGGTCCGGGCGCCCAGTCGATCACCTGCACCCCGACCGCATCGACCGGCCACGGTCCGCCGGTCACCGCTGCCACCAGGTACCCGATCGACAGTGCCGCGCCGGCCGCGATGACGCCGCCGGCGGCCGCGGTTGTGTGCTGACTCCACTTGTCGCGCATGGCAGTGGTTCGGTTCCGACGGCGCCACGGATGGGTGCTGGACCCCAGACAGACCGAAAGTCCGCGCGAGCGCGCTGCTGATCGGCGGTGCGCTCGAGGTCGGGCCGGGAAAGCTGGGCGGTGCGTCGGTGCGCCCGATGGTGCCGTTGGAGGCGGTCGGATGATCCGCATCCTGCTCGCCGACGATGTCGAACCCTGATCCCAGTCGGCGGCCCGGTCCGCCGTCAGCGCTCCGGGCGCTTGTCCACGCAGATCAGGGTCTGCTGGCCGGAGGCGACCAGCGACCTGTTCGCGCCCTGGACCCCGTAGACCTCGAGGCGGCACACGGTCAACGTGCGGCCGGAGCGCAGCACGGTGCCGATCGCCTCGAGGTGATCGCCCTCGGCCGGCGCCAGCAGGTTGATCTTGTACTCGACCGTCAGCACCGAGCTGTCCTCCGGGAACAGCGTGTACGCCGCATAGCCGCCGGCGCTGTCCGCGATCGCACTGGTCGCACCGGCGTGGAAGTACCCGTGCTGCTGTGTCACCTCCGGCCGGCACGGCAGGACGATGTGCACGCGCCCGGGCGCGATCTCCGCGAGCCGTGCACCGAGGTGGTGCATCAGCCCCTGCCGCTCGAAACTGTCCCGGACCCGGGCCTGCACCTCAGGTGTCGCCGCCTCCATGGCAAGCGACTGTACCCATTACCCGGTCGCAGCAGCGGTCGTCAGGCGCCGGCCGTGTCCAGCCGGTCGAGCTGCTCCGCGGGCAGCTTGATGTCGCTCGCGGCCAGGGCGGTCTCCAGCTGCTCCGGCGTCCGCGGGCCGATCAGCGTGACCAGCTCGGGATCGGTCCGGTGCAGGAGCCAGCTGATGACGAGCTGGTTCGGCGTGACGTCCAGCTCCGCCGCGACCTCGGTGAGTACGGCGAGCCGGGCGTCGGCGTCCGGGCCGGCGTACCACCGCATGACCTGGTGGCCGTCGCGCTTCGCCGGGTCGTCGTAGATGCCCTTGAGGATCGGGGAGTACGCGACCAGGGTCAGGTCGTCGTTGGCGCGCAGGTAGTCGGTCAGCTCGTCGTCGACGATCGACAGCGTGTCGGCGCCGGCCTTGGGGCGCAGGTAGGAGTGCTCCTCCTGAACGGCGACCGGCGCCGGCCAGCCGTTCTTCTCCGCCAGCGCGCGGACGCGTTCGAGCCGCCAGGTCCGCACGTTCGACCAGCCGATGTACCGCGCCTTGCCGGCGGAAACGATCTCGGCGAGCGCTCCCAGGGTCTCCTCGAGCCGAGTCGACCGGTCATCGACGTGGACGTAGTACAGATCGACGTGGTCGGTTCCGAGCCGGCGCAGGCTGTCGTCGATCGCGCGCCGCAGCGTGTCACCGCCGGCGCCGACCCACTGCGCGGCCATCGTCTCCCAGCTGCCGTCGCCCGACCGGATCGGCTCCGGGTCACGCACCCAGGCGCTGCCCTTGGTGGCGAGGAAGATCTCGTCCCGCTTGCCGGTCTTCGCCAGCCAGCGTCCGAGGAGTGCCTCGCTCTCGCCGCCGGTGTTGTCCGGGCCGGGCCACCACGCGTAGCAGTCGGCGGTGTCGATGAACGAACCGCCCGCGTCCAAGTAGCGTTCGAGCATCCCGACCGACGTCGGCTCGTCGGTCGACGTACCCATCAACATCGCTCCCAGCGCCAACTGGCTGACCTGGTCGCCGGTCCGGCCCAGCGGGATCTTCCGCATGCGCTTCTCCTCACGACTCTGTTCTCTGGTCGCAAAGGTACGGACGGCGTCGTTTATTCGTCCAATGCCGATACTCACGGCACTTCATGCGTACGACGTATCAACTGCTGGATTCGCCCGCCGAGCCAGGTCGTCCAGTGGGGTCGCGCTCGTCAGCCTCCTCTGACCGGCGCGGAAGCGCCTCGACGGGCGCGGCCTGGCACGACGATCTTCCGTCTCTTCTCAGCTGGCGACGGGGCGGGTCGGACCCGCTGTCGAACCGTCCTTCCCTCCGTTGTCCGTTCCGGCCTGCGCTGTTCGTCGGTTGGCAGGAGACAGTGAACGGAAGGAGCAGGACGGATGCAGATCGAGGTCAATGGTGTCGAGTTGTCCGTGGAGACCTTCGGAAACCCCGCCGATCCGCCGGTGCTGCTGATCGGCATCACCATGCTGAGCTGGCCGGACGAGCTGTGCGCGGCGCTGGCGGGACGGTACGTCATCCGCTACGACCTGCGGGACACCGGGCGCTCGACGTACGTCGACCCGGACGCGCCCGGGTACGACCTGCGCGACCTGGTGACCGACGCGTCCGAGTTGCTGACGGCGCTGAGGCTGGGCCGGACGCACGTGGTCGGCATGGGCGTCGGCGGCTTCGTCGCCCAACTGCTCGTGCTCGACCATCCCGGCCAGGTCGCGTCGCTGACGCTGATCTCGACCCGTCCGGTCGCACCCGGCCGCGTCGACGCCGACCTGCCCGATCACCAGCCGGACGTGATGAAGCAGGTGTTCGGGCGCCCGCAGCCGGACTGGACCGATCGCGACAGTGTGGTCGACTACATGACCGGGTCGGCGCGGCTGCTGGCAGGCACGCGGGGATTCGACGAGGACGACGTACGGGCGACGGCCGGTGCGATCTTCGACCGGGCCGGCCGGACGGCGAAGGCGCAGCGCGCGAGCCACGTGGGCAGCATCTTCGCGGCCGTCGACTGCCGGCCGCGCTGGCGCAAGCGGCTCGGCAAGCTGGCGGTCCCGACTCTCGTGGTGCACGGGGACGAGGATCCGTTCTTCCCGTACGGGAACGGGGTCGCGCTCGCCAACGAGATCCCCGGCGCCACGCTGCTTACGCTGCCCGGCGTCGGTCAGGGCGTGCCGCGCGTGACCTGGCCGACGGTCGTGGACGCGCTGTTGCGCCACACGTCCTGACTCAGCGCCAGTTGGTCCGATCGGCAGAATCTCCGGGGACCGGCGCGAAGGACTTCCGGCGGAACGACGTGCTCCCGAGGCAGTCACGTATGACGGGTTCAAGGCTGGCTGAAGGGTGCGGGGGACCGTGGTCATGTCGGTTCCACAGGAAGGGGAAGACCATGGACAGCGCGTACGCCGAGCAGGCGCCGAACCAGGAGCGGCCGAAGTTGCGGTTTCCGATGATGGCGAACGACCAGGGTGGCATCGGGGGCGTGCACCTCGGGGATGTCTGCCACAACCACGTGCTCACGGAGATCTACGCCGACTTCGACGGCGAGGGCCACCTCGTGGCTCTGCACACCCACGACATCGGCAGTTGCTGACCGCCTGATCCGGCGGCTTCGCCCAGCCGCCGGATCTGCTGTCCTCGTGGGTCGATGCGCGGGTGCTCAAATAGGGGCATGAGAGCGATGACGTACGCGCGGGCCGGGGATCCTTCGGTGCTGGGGTTGGTGGAGAGGGCGGTGAGTGAGCCGGGGCCGGGTGAGGTGCGGATTCGGGTGGTGGTGTCGGGGGTGAATCCGACCGACTGGAAGACGCGGAGCGGGGCGTTCGGTGGTGGGCCGGTGGAGGCTACGGTGCCCAATCACGACGGGGCCGGGGTGATTGACGCGGCGGGCCCCGGTGTGGACCATCTGGACGTCGGCGATCGCGTCTGGGTGACGCTGGCGGGCGACGGCCGGCCCGGTTCGGGCACTGCTCAGGAGTTCACCGTCGTCCCCGCCGCGCGCGTGTTCCCGCTGCCGGCGGGTGCGGACTTCGAGCTGGGCGCGAGTGTCGGCATCCCGGCCGTCACCGCACATCGGGCGCTGACGGTCGGCGACGACGGGCCGTCACGGCTGGAGCCGGAAGCTTTCTCCGGCCAGACCGTTCTCGTCGCAGGCGGCGCGGGTGCGGTCGGCAACGCGGCGATCCAGCTGGCCCGCTGGGCGGGCGCGACCGTGATCGCCACCGTCAGCCGCGAAGCGAAGGCCACGCTCGCGACGGCCGCCGGCGCACACCACGTCGTCAACTACACGGACGGGGACGCGGCCGACCAGGTCAGACGAATCGCCCCCGACGGCGTCGATCTGGTCGTCGAGGTCGCCGCGGGCGCCAACTCCGAGCTCGACCTCGGCGTACTCCGCCCGCGCGGCACGATCTCCGTCTACGCCAACGACGGCGGTACGCCGCTCGACCTCGACGTACGGCGGAACATGGGTCTGAACGCCCGCTACCAGTTCGTCCTGCTCTACACGCTCGGCTGGGACCGGATCGCGGCCGCAGCGGCCGACATCAACCGCGCGATCGAGGACGGCGCCTTCCGCGCCGGCGAGGACGCCGGTCTTCCGTTGCACCGCTATCACCTCGAGGACACCGGCGACGCCCACGCCGCGGTCGAGGCCGGAACCGTCGGCAAGGTGCTCATCACGGTCGCCGAGGGCTGAGCTCACCTAGCCGTCCTTCGCCGGGCGGCTCGACTCCCGGACGATCGGCTCGTGGGGGACGGTGTAGACCCGGGCCGGGTCGCGGTTGCTCTGGAACCTGCTGATGAGGGCCTCGAAAATCTTGTCCGCGAGGAGGTCCATGTCGGTGGCGACGCTGCTGAGGCTCGGGGTGAGGTAGCGGCCGTCGACGATGTTGTCCCAGCCGATCACGGCCACGTCGTCGGGGACGCGGACGTGGTATTCGGTGAAGGTGCGGATGGCGCCGCTTGCCAGCACGTCGCTCGCGCAGACGGCGGCGTCGATCTCGCCGATCCGGGGCAGCAGCTGCCCGGCCATCTTCGCGCCCGTCTCCCGGCTGTACCGGTGTCAAGAAGGCGGACTGGGCCGCACGACGGATCCTGGACCCGGCCGTCGACCCGCGGATCGGCATCTTCAGCCAGATCGGCGGGATCGCCCTGAACCTGAGGTCCTCCCCAAGGTGGCGATACTTTTGACCCGCTGAGGAGGACACGGACCGGCGGTCGGTCAGCAGGCGTAGGACTTGGCCCAGTGGTAGGCGTCCCTGGCCCTGGTGTCGCTGCCCCAGAACGCGCCGTAGTGGCACAGAACCGTCCAGGTCTGGGGGCCGACCCAGCCGTCGACCTTGGTGTTCGGGTGGTCCGCGGCACGGGCGGCACGCTGGATCTTGATGATGGCGTTCTTCGTCTGGTCGCCGTAGACGCTGTCGATGGCGATCGGCCCGGCCTCGCGACGGGCGGCGTTGCTGATGGACAGCACGTTGGCGATACTCTGGATGGCCTTGACACAGGTGCCGGTGCCGCCCGGACCGTAGACGTTCTGTCGGCAGGGTGCGGTGGCGGCCGACGCCTGACCGGCGACGACGGATCCACCGAACAGGACGGTCGTCGCCATCAGGACGCTGACGAGCTTCTGACGCATGGGGGTTCCTCTCAGATGAGCCTTCTGGATCGACGACCGCCTGAAGAGCTCGCGACGTCGATCGGGCGGGACCGAGGCTAGGCGTCGTGACTGTTGCCACGCTGCCCGTACTGCGCCCGTAGCTCGAGGAGGCGGAACCCACAGGCTCTGGCTATCGCCGCAGCCTGGGCAGCCGCGGCGGTTGCGGCGGTCTCGTCGCCGGTGGCGCGGCGTGCTGTGGACAACGCGAGCAAGGCCTCGGTCTCGAGGTACGGATAGGTACCGCGAGCAATCGCGAGGCAGTCCTCGATCCACTCGGTGGCGACAGGGACGTCGCCGAGCGTGAGGTGGGCCTGCGCGACGGTCGAGGCGGTCTGGGCCTGGGCCTTGCGGTCACGCACGATGAGCGCGAGGTGGTGGGCACGCAACGCCGTCCGCAGCGCCGCGGCCCCGTCTCCGCGCTGGCCGGACAACCGCGCCAGCTCGTCCAGCGTGGACAGTTCGCCGCGAAGGTACGAGCGGCGCCGGTAACCCTCCAGTACTTCGCAGAGCAGCGCGGAGGCCCGGTCCGTCGCGCCCAACTGCCGCAGGGCACTCGCCAGGTTGCCGCGGATAGAGAGCGTGGAATTACGCTGGCCGGTCGGGTTGATCCGCGATGCCGAGGCGAACAGGTCCGCTGCCTCCTGCAGTTCGCCCTGGTACAGGCGCGTCATCCCGAGACTGTTGAGCACGACGGCGCGTACGTGACCGTCCCGGTCGTCCTGGGACAGTTCGAGGGCCCGGCGGACCCACAGGTCCGCGTCGACGAGTTCGCCCCGCTCCAGTTGGAGCCAGCCGACCTGGTGGGCCAGGTAGGCAGCGGCTGTCGTCCAGCCGACGGCGACCGCCAGGGCGTGCCCGGCGAGGCCGTCGGCCAACGCGTCCTCGTCCCGTCCGACCGCCCCCAGAGCCTGGCCGCGATTGATCAGCATCGCCACCTTCGCGGTGTCGTCGGCGGCCGCCGACGCGGCCGCCAGACCGGAGCGTGCCGTCGGCAACCAGCCGTCGACGTCGCGCCGGATCAGGAAGTACCCCCGGAGCTGGTCCGCGATCCGCCAGGACAGGGATCGGTCGCCGGACAGCGCCGTGTCCGCGACGATCGCTTGGAGCGCGGACAGTTCGTCGTCGAGCCAGGCGAGCGCCTGGCGGTCCGAAAGGAACGAACCGAGCGGCCCGGCACGCTTCCCGAGTCGCACGAGATGCGGATACACCGAGTCGATCGCGCCCGTCACTGTGTCGGCGTACCAGGATCGCAGCCGGTGCCGCGCGCTCTCGCGTTCAGCGTCCTCCGCGACCAGCCGGCCGGCGTAGAGGCCGAGGAGGTCGTGGAACCGATAGCGGTTCCTGGTGTGCTGCAGAAGCATGTTCGCCTCGAGGAGGTCCTCCAGGAGACGATCTGCGGCGGCCGCCGGGACCCCGAGCAGAATCCCCGTGCTCTCGGCACTGAAGTCGTCGCCTGGGTGCAGGCTGCACAGCCGGAAGGCGCGCTGGGCGTCGTCACTCAGGTCGGCATAGCCGAGTCGGAAACTGTTGAGCACGCTGGATTCGCCCAGGCTGAGCTCGGTGAGCCGCCGGTTGCCGTCCTCGAGCCGACGGGCCAGGTCGGCGATCGTCCATTCGCGCCGAGTGGCGAGGCGGGCGCTGGCGATGCGCAGCGCGAGCGGGAGCCGGGCACACGCCTCGGCGAGAGCGCCCGCGGCGTCGGGATCCGGCCGCTGCGTTCCCGCGGTGGCGGCGATCAGCTCGATCGCGTCGTTCCGCGGGAGCGGCTCGAGGTTCACGACCCCTGCCGTGGCCAGGTCCGACAGGCGCCGACGACTGGTCACGATCACGTCGCTGCGCCCGGCACCGGGCAGCAGCGGCCGAATCTGGGCCGTCTCTCGGGCGTTGTCGAGCACCACCAGCATCCGGCGGTCCGCGAGCTCGCTTCGCAGCAGTGCGGCCGCTTCGGTCTCGTCGGTGCCGATCCGCCGGCCCGGTACGCCGAGCGCACGGAGAAAGCGGCTGAGCACCTGGAGCGGCTCAGGGGTCGTCGCGCCGCCGCCGCGCAGGTCGGCGTACAACTGCCCGTCCGGGTACTCCGTGCGGAGTCGGTGAGCGGCGGTCAGTGCCAAGGCGGTCTTGCCCACTCCGGCGATGCCGTTGATCAGGACGACACGGGAGGAGAGCGCGCCAGGCCGGCGGAGCGCGGTACGTATCGTCGCCAGTTCGTCCGCGCGGCCGACGAAGTCCGGCGGTGCGGACGGAGTCTGCTGCACGACAGCTCGCTGGTCCGGTTGGGCCGGCGATCCGGTCTGCTGCCGGAGAACTTCCAGGTGGACAGCACGGAGCCGTTCGCCCGGGTCGATGCCGAGCTGCTCGGCGAGCGCGGACCGGATCCCGTCGTAGGCGGCGAGCGCCTCGGCCTGCCGGCCGGCCTCCGCCAGCGTCTGGATGAGCTCGGTCTGCAGCGGCTCGTCCAGTGCGTTCCGGGTGGCGAGGTCTCGCAGTGGCCGGAGTGCCTGCTCCGGCTCGCCGAGGTCGCGTGACAGCGCAGCGAACGTCCGGACGGCGGCCGTGTACTCGTTCGAGACCGCCAGGTACAGCGGGTCGGACGCCAGCGCGTCGACGTCCGTCTCGCCGCGCCACAACGCCACTGCCACCGAGAGCTTCGCGAAGGCCGCCTCCGGATCCGCCCCCGCCGCCTGATCGGTGAGGTCGCGGAAGGTCAGCAGGTCGAGTTGAGACCTGCGCAGGGCCAGCCGGTAGCCGCTGCGACCGCCGACGATCACCGGATCGGGCGTGCCGACCTCCAGCAGCCTTCGCAGCCTGGCAATCCGGGTGTGCAGCAGATTCGTCGCGTTCCGCGGTACGTCGCGCGGCCAGAGGAGCTCGATGAGTGCGTCCCGGCTGACCGGCGTACCCGCGGCCAGGGCGAGGCGAGCAAGCAACGCCCGTTGCGGAGCGGAGTTGACAGGCACCGGAACCTCGCCGCGCCGGACCTCGAGCGGACCGAGCACGCCGATGCGTACCGGTCCCGGTGTCTCCGGATTCGAGGCGTGGTTGCGGGCTACCACCGCCACGGTCCGGCTCACATCGGCGGCGCCGTGCAGCGTCCCGGCCCGTCGCCGGCTCAACCCGAGAGCCTGGGCGATCGCTTCGATGGTCTCCGGCTTGGGGCTGCGGGTCCGGCCCTGCTCCAGGTCGCGGATCGCCCCGGCACTGAGGCCGGCCCGGTTCGCTAGTTCTCGTTGCGTCATGCCGCCGTTTCGGCGCAGGGTCCGCAGCAACTCACCGAAGCGTCGGTCCTTCTGCGGACTTCCGGGCACGGACGGCATCCTACGTACTGCGAGGGGTGACCGGGTACGCACCCGCCGTCCCGTTGCCATCGGCACCAAGCGCCGGGTATCGCCGAATCTGAACGCGTGGAAGAGTCGGCTGAGTTGCCTGAGGCAACCGGTTGGCTCACTCTGGGGAGGTGGACGTCGAGGCGGTGGTGCGGCTGTACGGACTGCCGCCGGAGCAATTCACCACAGCGCGCAACCGGATGGCCACCGAACTCAGACAGGCCGGGGACGTCGCGGAGAGTGCGGCAGTCAAGGCGCTGCGGAAGCCGACCGTGGCGGCCTGGCTGGCGAATCAACTGGTCAGGGCGGCCCCGGACCAGATCGCCGAACTGACCGAGTTCGGGGACGAACTGCGCGCAGTCGTCCTCGCCGGGGACGGCGCACAGTTGCGGCGTCTCACGCCACGTCGCCATGAGCTGGTGAAGCGCCTGGTCGCGACCGCCCGGGCCGAGGCGGCGACGACGGGACGCGTGCTCACGCCCACCGTGGCCGAGCGGTTGGCAGAGACCCTGGACGCGGCGCTGGTTGATCCAAGTGCCGCCCGGCTCCTGCGCAGCGGGCAGCTGACCAGCGCCTTGCGCCACATCGGCTTCGGCGTGGTCGACGAGAGCGGCGAACCAGTGACCGCGCGACCGCAGTCGACGAGGCGCCCCACCGAACCGGCTCGCAGGAAGCCGACGACCGACCACGCGGCCGCCCGTGAAGACGTCCGGAAACGAGCGTTGGAACGGCAACGCGCCGAGTTGCAAGATCGCCTGCAGGAGATCGAGACCGAGTACGTCGAAGCCGAGAACCGCCGCCGTACCGCCGAGGCAGAACTGGACGCCAACGAGCACCACATCGCCGACATGCAGACCGCTGTCGAACGACTCCTCAACGAACTCGATCAGGCCCGCCGCGAATTGGGCACCGCTCAAAGTCAGACCAGGAAACTGGAACGCGCCCTCACCCGCGCCGAGCGATCCGCGGCGGCGGCCCGGCGCCGCCGCGACGCGCAACAGGAACGACTGACTGCCTTCGGCAAGTGAACAGGGGTGGCGGCGGCAACAATGTTCGCTGGTCGAACCGTGCCTAGACCTCTCGCTGCTGGTGCGACCGGTACGTGAGGAGTCCCTCGATCCCCCGTAGGAACGTCTCGCGGACGGCGTCCGGGTCGGACAGGCAACCGGCCGCCATCGCGCCGTCCCGCAACATGACGAAGTGCCGGGCGGCGGGCTCCGGATCGGGTTTGCCGGTCCCGGCGAAGAGTTCGGTGATCGTGGCCAGAAACCAGTCCCGGTGCTTGCGGACCGCCTGATGGACCGGATGGGCGGCGTCCGGGTACTCGGCGGCGGCGTTCAGGAACGCACAACCCCGGAAACCGGGACGCTGGATGTCGTCGGCGATCGACTGCGCGACCGTCCGGATGATCTCGTCGGGGGACGCGTCCGGCGTCCGCGCGGCGGTCGTTCGTTCGCGGATCGCGTCGTCGGCCTGGGTCAGGTACGCGACGACGAGATCGTCCTTGCTCGGAAAGTGCCGGTACAGCGTGGCGCGCGTCACCGGTGCGGCGGCGATGATCCGGTCGATGCCGACGGCGTGGAGGCCATCGGAGTAGAACAGGGCGCCGGCCGTGCTCAGCAACCGCGTTCGCGCTTCCGACATCCGTCCGTCCCTTCGAGAACCTGGCGCCAACGGTAGCAGATAGAACGATCTGTCTTGACAGCTCCGTCGTCGGGCCGCACTCTTGGGTAGACCGATCGTTCTGTCTACCTATGAAGCATCGAAAAGAGGACTGTGATGTCGAGTTCGATCCAGGCCGGGCACCTCGGCACTGTGACCGCCGCAGCCGGACAGACCAGGGGTCTGCGGAACCTGTACTCCGTCCGCGCCGCCTTCGCCGTTCTCTGGGCGGGCCTGCTCGCGATCTCAGCACCGACGGTGAACCCGGTCAGCACGGCCCTGCTGGTGATCTATCCACTCTTCGACGTCGCCGCGGCGGTGATCGACGTCCGTACCTCTGGCGCCGCGCGACCGCGAGTGCCGCTGTACGTCAACATGGCGCTCAGCCTGCTCACCGCCATCGGCCTGGCCGTTGCCGTCACCTCAGGCATCCCGAGCGTTCTGCGGGTGTGGGGTGCCTGGGCGATCACCGCGGGCATCGTGCAGTTGACTGTCGCGATCCTGCGGTACTCGCTCGGGGGCCAGTGGGCGATGATCCTCAGCGGCGGAATCTCCACTGTCGCCGGCATCACCTTCGTTCTGCAGGCAGGCGGGGAGCGTGCGTCGCTCACCAATCTCGCCGGGTACGCGACGCTGGGCGGCATCTTCTTCCTGGTCTCGGCGATCCGCCTGCACCGCCGCCCTGCCGAGGCGAGGTGACCTGAGCCGACCCGTCGCACGTTTCCCGCCGGAACACTCGGGCACCCGGCAAGGACCGCGAGAAAGGTAGGACAGTGATGAGCCAACCTGACCAGGACGACTACCGCCCGACGGTCGACGACGTCGATCCGAGCGCGCTGGCGGTCAACTCGCTCGACGACAGCGTCCGGGTGTCGGCCGACCCGTCGGAGACCGAGGTCGTCGACTCCGCCGGCGAGACCGCCCGGGTCGACCAGGACTCCGACGGCGACGCCGTGCTGCCTCCGGGGGAGGAGCAGTAGGGAGCCTGCGGACCGGCGGCTCACGGAACTCACCACGGAAGGAAGTCGAGATGGACGACCCGCAGACCAGGCCGGTCAGTGATCCCGAGCGTGAGGGCTTGCCCGGCACCGCTGACGACGACTCCAGCGCGTACGACGACGTGGACTCCGCACGGATCGCGGACGGACCGGATCCGGCGGCACTGCCGGCCGACCGGCCGATGGCGTCGCTGGACTACGGCACCACACCGGCCGAGGCCCGAACGCCGGAACCACTGGACGACCGCCTCGACCGCGAGGAGCCCGACGTCACGCCGGACACCGGGGCCGCGAACGGCAGCCCGGACGACGATCCCGGCAGCACCGGAATCACCGCCGCTGAACAGCTCCCGGCCACCGACGACCCGACGGAGCTCCCTGCCGATGAACTCGTCGACAGCGACGAGTCCTCGAGCGGTGCCGACGACGGCTCGGCCGGCCGGCTGTTGCGACCCGACGAGGGCGCTCATCCGGATGAGGAAGGCACGGAGGTCGCCGCTGACACCGGCGCATCAGGCGGCGGTCTGTCGGCCGAAGAAGCAGCGATGCACCTCGACGAGTAACCGCTCGAGAAGGAGTTGGCCATGAGCACGACGCGAAGCGGCGAGCACACGATCGGCCCGGACGGCCTGCCGGAACTGCGAATCACCCGCACGCTCGCCTGCGGACCGGCTGAGCTCTGGAGCGCGGTGACCACGCCGGACGTCCTCGAGCTGTGGTTCGGGGACGTCCGGCTGACCGAGGACCACTTCGGCCAGTTCGAGATCACGGCAGGTCCGATGGCTGGTGTCAGCGGGATGACGCTCGTCTGTCAACCGCCGCACACCTACCAGGTGACCTGGGACGAGCCGCACGGTACGCCGACCAAACTCCAGGTCGAGGTGGTCGAGTCTCCCCGGGGATGTGAGCTCGTGCTGACGCATCGCGGTCTCTCGACCAGCCGCGCGTCCGACTACGAGTCGCGGTGGAGCACGCAGCTCGACCAGCTCGCGTCGTACGCCGAACGAGGACCCAGAGCCGAGCACCCAGCCTCCTGAAGTCAACCCGGCCGGTGCTGTTTGCTGGGGCGGCGCGCGGGTACGGCGGGGCCTGGCCCGCTGAGGAGCGCCCGCCACCGTGTGCTCTTCCAGCGACCGCGTTCGTGTCGAGCCGGGGGTTCTCATGACTTCATGGGGTTGGTGCACAGCCATCGGATACGTCCCGGGAACCGGTGACGTCGCCTTCCTCATCGTGCAACCGCCGGCCGATGATCCGCTGCGCGCGGCCGGCTGCCCGCCACTGTCACCCGAGGCACTGTCGACCGGGTCATGGGCGCGGGCGTCAGGTCTCATCATCTACACGGTCGGCACGCTCGTGACGAGGCTGCAGTCGCAGCTGGAGGACATCTACCCGCTCTGCGCCCTGGACGTCTCGCCGCGGTGGCGTGCGATCACCCGCCGGACCGGCGGTGCGCTGCTCCTCCTGGTTTCGCCCGCCATCTCCGTTCCGGTCAGCCCGGACGGACGGCTGGTCGACCGCCTGTTCTCCCAGGCCGCCGACGGTCAGGTGCACGGCGGCCTGATCGAGGTGCTCCCGGATCCGATGATGAACTGAAGGTCCCGTCCCTGCTGTGGGCCGTGCCGCGCGCTACTTCTGGCGTTCGTTGGTGGTGCTGATGAGTTGTTCGGCGATGGTGCGGAGTTTGAGGTTGCCGTGCTGGGACAGGCGGGTGAGGAACGCGAAGGCGCGGTCGTCGGTGAGGTGGTAGCGCTCCATCACGATGCCGACGGCCTGGCCGATCATGCCGCGGGTGCGGACGGCGTCGCGGAGGTTCTGGATCTCCCGGGCGTAGTCGATGGCGATGGCGGACTGGTGCTGGAACAGGGCCGCGAGGACGCCGAGGTCGGCGAAGGCGCCGACCCGGGGTGAGTAGAGGTTGAGTGCGCCGCGGGACCTGGGGGCGTCGAAGAGGCGGATGCCCGCCTGGGCGTTGAGTCCGGCGGCGTCGGCGGTGGCGGCGTAACGGGGGAAGCGCCGGTCGTGCGCGAGGTCGGGGGACACGACGTGCACGGTGTCGGCGGCGGCCTCGTAGCAGGGTCCCTCCTGGAGTTCGTACTGGGTGGCGTCGATGCTCCAGAGCACGTCGTCGGTGGGGGCGACGGTCTCGAGTTTGCCGTCGGCGTGCAGGACGGTGATGCTGGCGTACTCGACCTGCGGCAGCACTTCGACCGCCGCGTGGGTGATCCGGCTGAGCGTGTGGTCGAGATCGCCCGGCGTCAGCGACCTCGACATCCCTTGCATGAGCTCGAGAAGTCTCTGGTCGTCCATGCCGCTTCGGTACCCAGTCTCGTGCAGCCCACCCGGGTCCGGACGTGGGACGGGCGGGCGCCCGGCCGATCCGGATCCCGGCCGGGCGCATGTGGCGGGTCGGGGTGGGTACCAGCGCCCGGACTTCCCGGACAGAGAGGCTGCTCATGGTCACGGTCGATCGACGCGCCGCACAGACCTCCGCGATGACAGCTCGCCGGCCGCTCGGACGTGCGGCGGTGCGGATCCTCACCACCACGGATCACAAGCTGATCGGTTATCTCTACCTGGCCACCTCGTTCGCGTTCTTCCTGATCGCGGGTGTGATGGCGCTGGTCATCCGCGCCGAGCTCGCGGCGCCGGGCCTGCAGATGGTGAACGAAGAGGTCTACAACCAGATGTTCACCATGCACGGCACGATCATGCTGCTGCTGTTCGCGACGCCGCTGTTCGTCGGCTTCGCGAACGTGATCATGCCGGTGCAGATCGGCGCCCCCGACGTCGCGTTTCCGCGGCTCAACATGTTCAGCTACTGGCTGTTCCTGTTCGGCGGGCTGATCGCGTCGGCCGGTTTCCTGACCCCGGAAGGCGCTCCCGACTTCGGCTGGACGGCGTACACGCCGCTGTCCGACGACACCAGGTCGCCCGGTGTCGGCGCCGATCTGTGGATCATGGGCCTGTGGATGGCCGGTCTGGGCACGATCCTGGGTGCGGTCAACTTCGTCACCACGATCATCACCATGCGGGCTCCGGGGATGACGATGTTCCGGATGCCGATCTTCACCTGGAACATCCTGGTCACGTCGATCCTGGTGCTGATCGCGTTCCCGATCCTGGCCGGCGCGCTGCTGATGCTGGAGGCGGATCGAGCACTCGGGGCGCACGTCTTCGACGCGGCCAACGGCGGGCCGCTGTTGTGGCAGCACCTGTTCTGGTTCTTCGGCCATCCCGAGGTCTACATCATCGCGCTGCCGTTCTTCGGCATCATCACCGAGATCCTTCCGGTCTTCAGCCGCAAGC
>NZ_SMKR01000107.1 GCF_004348725.1 Kribbella turkmenica | reverse complement strand
CAGCCATGGAGGAGGCCGGAGCGCCGGTTGCGGCGGGGCCACTGTGGATGTGCTCTTGTCGTGGTCGGGTCCCGCTCAGACGAGGACGCGCCACTCTGGCCAATCCGGGGGTGCCGGCGAGGTTAGCGCGTCTAGCATCACGTGCTCAATCTGTTCGGGGGGCAGCGGCTGCTCGTTAGTGGTTCCGCGAATGGTCGCAAACCACGTTGTCTCGCCGTCGGTCAAGAGCACATTCACGGGGCCACGTCGGTCCGCGATGGCGACGAGCGTGCCCCAAGACCGGTGTATGAAGATCCGTTGGGCGCGCCCTGGGCGCAACTCGCGCAGCCATCTTTGAACGGTATCGCGGTCGGTGAGTGCAACCGACTCCGACTGAATTCTGAACAGGCCAGGCCCGGTGTCGGTGTCGCGCATAGCCACATCGTTCGGCCGACCCTTGGACAGGACAAGGCGATCGAACAGCCATCCCAGCCAGCCCATCTCAGTCCTCCTTCGCCTCGACCGAGGCCGTCATCCTTCCACGGCGAACGCTCCATGCGGCGTGTGGCGTCTGTGAGACAAAGGCGTTGGAGGGTCAGGCTGCGGTGGGCATGGCGCGGTGTGCCCAGCCGGCATCGGGGTCGTAGCGAGTCCGGGTTTTAGGCAGCCGTGGAGGATGCCGACGAGCCGGTTGGCGAGTTGGCGCAGGGTGGCGTGGTGGCCGAGGCCGCCAGCGCGGAGCTGATCGTAGTAGGCGCGGACATAGCGGTCGCGCAGGATCGCGGCGCCGGCCTGCAGGTCGAGGGCGTTGACGAGCCGGTCATTGTGGATGAACGGGGCGTGCACCGCTTTCATCTTTCCCGATTGCCGGGTGATGGGTGCGGTGCCGGCGTAGTTCTTGCGGGCCTTCGCGTCGGCGTAACGGCCCGGGGCGTCACCGAACTCTGCGAGCACCCGGGCGCCGAGGATCGGTCCGGGGCCGGGCGGGCTGCGGTAGATCTCAACATCCGGGTGCAGGCCAAAATAGGCCTCGACCTCGTTTTCCAAGCCGGCGATCTCGGTGTTCAGGGTCTGCAAGATCGCCACGCCCGAGCAAACCGTGGCCGCGTAGGCACCGGCCATGATGTCGGACTGGCCGAGCTGTTCGGTGCGCAGCGCGGCCCGGACCGCGGCGGCCCGACCGGGCACATCCCCACGCCGGCCGGCCATCTTCAACGCCGCAGTGATCTGGGCGGTCGTGAGTTTCGCTGCGGCCGCAGGGGTGGGTGCCTTGGCCAGTAACGCCAGCACATCAGGACCCGTCAGCGTCAACGTGCCCAGCTGGTAGGCGACCAACGCGGCCGGGAAATAGTCCAGCAGCGCCGCGCGGATCCGCAGCATGTGCCGGGTCCGTTCCTGGATCAACGTCTGATGCGCCCGGGTGAGGACCTTGATCCCGGCGGCCAGGTCGGAGTCAGCCTCGATAGGGCGCAACTGGTGACGTCTGGTGCGGGCCAGGTCGGCCAGGGTGTGTGCGTCGGTCTTGTCGTCCTTGGCGCCCGACAACGACACCACCTCGCGATGCCTGGCGGCCAGTTTCGGGTTCACCCCGAACACCACGTACCCCGCCGCGATCAGCGCCCGCACCCACGGACCACGATCGGTCTCGATCCCGACCAAGACTGCTCGGGCCCGCTGTCATCAGCCAAGAACTCCGCCACCAGCTCATCGAGTTTCACGATCCCCGCGATGCCCTCGTTCACCCGTCGACGAGCCAGCACCCGCCCCTGGTCGTCTTGGACCTCGAGGTCATGGTGGCCTTCGGCCCAGTCGTCGCCAACGAACAACACTGTGAAGTTCTCCCGTCACGCACTCGATGAGTGTCAGCAGCCTGCGGAAGACCTCGGCGCCCTAATGGATCACTGCTCACGCCACCAAAGGCAGCAGGCACGACACCCCACCAGCCGTTCACATCTCCCGACCACCAACAAGGGCACGCTCTGATATCAGGACTCGAAGGTCCACGGGGACAGAGTGCTCACTTGAGCGGCTACAGGCACCGAGTCTGCCAGCGACCGACCCGATAACACCCATTAGGGGGACGGGGCAAGTGTCGGTGTCGAACAATCGAGGCTGAGCACCCGGCCATGCCAAGATCGCCGCATGGATTCAGTTGCAACCGCTGCCCGGCTCGAATGGTGGGCGAACAGCTCGACCTGCCTGGCTGCATTCGAGGTCTCCGTGACGATTTCGGTCGGGGACCATGGGTGGGAAGCAACCGGAGAACTCGCGCGGATCGAGGAAGGCGACGATCTGACGTTCTTCTGTGATTTAGGTGACGCCTTCGACCTCTGCTTTCCAGACGAGAGCACGGTCGCCGTCACTGTGACAGCTCTGACGCCAACCGGAAGCTTCGCGCTGACGGGGGCTCAGTGACACCGAGGCGATCCCGTCGCCGTGCCCTCCACGTGCCCTAACAGGTGGTCGATGGCGGTCACTTACGGGGTGCTGCGGGTATCGGTTTCGGGCGTGGAGCCTCAGCCGCGCGGACGGTCGGCCGCACTTCCAAACTGGCTATGTCCGGGAGTGGTGCCTCCGGACGGCCCGGAACAGCCGTCAACGACCCGCGACCAGTGAGCATGTTCGGCGCTCGGGATCGCGGGCCGTCGGCTGTCTCCGCCTGTGGTGACGGACTCGTAATGAGAAGGGCGTCGGTTCGGTTGTAGGAGGCGGCTCCATCCGAGCAGCAACGGACCCAGGTCAGCGGTCCTCGGCCTACCTTATATTTGCCGAGGGCACAGCACAGATTTGATCGTGCTCAGGCCGCCATTTCCTATGTGCCAGATTTGGGGGTGACCCGTCGTCAAGGTCGGCGCTAGCCCGTCTTGCTGCGACAGCGCAGGTCCGTCACCAGTTCCCCTCTCTTGGCGGACTCCTGTCCTCGGTGGCGACCAAGACGTCGAGCAGTTTCTCCTGCATTGCCAGCCGCAGTGGTGTGTGCTGTGGGTCATCCCAAAGGTTGGTCAGTTCGTCGGGGTCGTCAACCAGGTCGTACAGCTCGCCGGTGCGGTCCCGGCTGGTAACAGGGGCGCCGTGGTGGACGACGACCTTCCATCTGTCGTGCCGCAGCATCGTGGTGTACACGCCAGGTTCGTACGGGTGGCTGGAGTTGCGGTGTTCTGATAGCGCCCAGTCGCGGAAGTCGGCGCCGTCGGCCGCGATTTGGCCGGCGATGAGCGGTAGGAGGCTCTGTCCCTGGGCGCGGCCCATCGGGGGGAGGCCGGCGGCATCCATGAAGGTCGGTGCGAGGTCGATCCACTGCACCAGTTCCTCGGGTCTGCTGCCGGGCTCGATCACGCCGGGCCACCGGATGACCAACGGCACCCGGACAGCACAGTCGAACATCATCGGGCCCTTGAGCATCAACTGGTGGTCGCCGAGCATCTCGCCGTGGTCGCTGGTGAACACCACGATCGTGTTGTCGGTGAGCTCCTGCTCGTCCAGTACGTCGAGGATCCGGCCGATCTCGTCGTCGACGAAGGTCACCATGGCGTAGTACGCCGCCTTGGCGGCCAGGATCTCGTCGGCCGTGTACTCGACGAAGCCCTTCTCCGAGCCGGCGTACGACCTTCTCGAGGCCTCGGCGTAGATCGCCGGCTTGCCGGCCAGATCCTCGGCAGACCCGATCGGGGCCTTGAGCGCGCCGGCGTCGTACCGGTTCAGGTATTCCTGCGGCGCCCCGAACGGGTGGTGCGGGTCGAAGAAGTTCGCCACGAAGAAGAACGGCCTGGCGGCATCGCGTCCGGTGCGCAGGTAGCCGATCGTCTCCTCCGCGACCCACCGGGTGAAGTGCGCCTCGGTCGGCAGGTCCCCGAACGTGACCGGAGAGCCCGGATCCATCGCCGCGGAATACAAGGAGGGAAAGCGCTCCTCGAGCGACCGGTGGTACTGGTTCCCGGGCGAGGCGTGGCCGGGGTCGTGCGCCCAGCGGAAGATCCGGAAACCGTCATCGTGCCGCTGCTCGGTGCGATCATCGATGCAGGCGGCCAGGTGGAGCTTGCCTGCCAGGCCGCAATCGTAGCCGGCGTCGGCGAGGTCACGGGTGAACATCCGCTCGGTGGACGGAAGGCTGACGCCGTTGGCCCACAGTCCGTGCGAGTGCACGTAGCGGGCCGTCATCAGGCTGGCCCGGGACGGCGCGCAGACCGGGTTCTGCACGTAGCACTGGTTGAACAGCGCACCCTGTGCGGCCAGCCGGTCCAGGTTGGGCGTCATGATCTCATCGTTGCCGTAGGCGCCGAGCGCGTCGAAGCGTTGCTGGTCGGTGCACAGCAGCAAGATGTTCGGACGAGAGGTCACGACTTCACCGCCCCGGCGACGCCCTCGACGAAGTAGCGCTGTAGTAGTGCGAACAGCAGCACGACCGGCAGGAGCGAGATCACTGCGGCAGCGGCCATCCCCGACCAGTCGACCGAGTTCTCGCCGACGAATGCCAGCATGCCGACGCTCAAGGTGCGCAAGTCTGGCCGGCTGAAGCTGAACACGAGCGGCAGGAAGAACGCGTTCCAGGTCGCCAGGAACGTCATCAAGGTGACGGTCGCGGTGACCGGGATCGCCAGCGGCAGCATCACCCGGAAGAACAACGACAAGAAGCCGGCACCGTCAATGACCGCGGCTTCCTCGAGCTCACGCGGCACCTGCCGGAAGTAGCCCATGTACAACAGGATCGCCGCCACGTGCGCGCCGCCGCTTAGGGCGATGATCATCCCTGCCAGGGAGTTCAGCAGACCCAACCGCTGCGAGATGTCGATCACGGGGATGATCGTGTAGCCGGTCGGCACGAACAAGGTGACCACCAGGATCGTCAGCGCCACCCTGCGCCCGGCGAAGCGGTACCTGGCCAGCACGTAGCCGGCCATCGCGCAGCGGACGACCACGATCACCACCGTACTGACGGTGACGATCACCGTGTTGACCAGGTACTTCCCGAATCCGGCCTCGCCCCACGCGCGTTGGTAGTTCTCCCAGATCGGCTTGTCCGGCAGTAGTCCCAGCCCGGAGGCGAAGACCTCGAGCTGGTCCTTGAGCGAGGCCGAAACCATCCACAGGAAGGGATAGATCCAGAGGAAGGCCGCACCGGAGAGGAAGACGGCGACGATCCAGTACGGCAGGCGGCTCAGCACCCACCCGACCGTCCAGCGGTTGCGGTTGCGCCGTCGAACTCGCCGCACCTGCGGGGGCGCTGCGGTAGTGGTGTTCATCGCATTCCTCCCGATTTCCGGGCGGCACGGATGCCGACCAACTGGAGCAGGCCGAGCAGGCAGACGAAGAGGCCGAACAGAACCGCGGCGGCCGAGGCGAAGCCCAGCTGCGGAACGGTCGCGGCGAAGGCCCAGCGGTAGATGTAGATCTCGACTACCTCGGTGGAGAAGGATGGCCCGCCGTTGGTCATGGTCAGCATCAGGTCGAACACCTTCAGCGTCGCCTCCAGGGTCAGTAGCGTGATGATGATCGTGAACGGCTTCAGCAACGGCGCGATGATGTGCCGCACCATCGCCGACGGTCCGGCACCATCGATCTGTGCGGCTTCGTAGACGTCGTCGGGGATCGTCTGCAGCGCGGCCAGCCAGTAGATCAGCGTCACACCGAACCATTTCCACACATAGACGGCGACCACTGTCCACAAGGCAGACGACGAGTGGCCAAGGAAGCTGACTCCCTCGTCGACCAGGCCGAGTTGCAGCAGCAGCCGGTTGACTGGTCCGTCTGCGGGATCGAAGACGAACTGCATCACGACACCGACGATCGCGGTTGTGGTCACCACCGGAAGGAAAAACGCCGTCCGGAACAGGTTTCGCAGCGGCAGCTTGGGCGAGTTCAGCAACAGTGCCACTAGCAACGACAGCACCACCTTGACCGGAACCGCCACCACAGTGAACAACGCCGTGACCTTGAACGAGTTCCAGAACAACGGATCGGCCAGCACTTCACGGTAGTTCCGCAGCCCGACCCAGGTCTTGGACTCCTCGAACCCGTTCCACTCGACGAACGAGAACCAGTAGCTGGCGAAGATCGGATAGACCGTGTAGACGCCGTACAAGACGATGGTGGGGGCGAGGAAGATCCAGACCCACACCGTGCTCCAGATAGGTCGTCGCTTCCTGCGCGATCGGTCGTCGTCCGGGTGCGCGACGACGGTATCGCTGCGCTCGACGACTGCGGTCATACTAGGGCTCCGAATCCTTGGCCAACGAGGTTGTGCAACTACGAGTTGATGAGTGAACTGGCGGCCGATCACGGCTAAGGCGAGCTCGGGACGGAGGCCGACGGCCCGTGACAGACCGGCCTGCCGGCCTGCCAGGCCACTTCGGTGACCCACATCGCGCGGCCGTGCTGGTGGGCGCGGACGTCGTCCGGACGCCAGGCGTGGTGGACCATCCAGGTCTTGTCGTCGTGCTCGACGACAACGCAGTGACCGGGGCCGGCCGCGACATCGTTGCTGCGCAGCACCGGTTCTGTTGCCGGTTTACGACAGGGGCCGAGCGGGGTCTCGCAGAGCGCGTGGCCGACCGCGTAACGCTCCGAACCGACCGCGTTGCCGCTGTAGAACAGGTGGAGTCCGTCCGGCCGCCGAAGCAGGTACGGCGCCTCGACGACAGAGCCTTCCCACGGCTGGTCGTGCGTCATCAGGCGAACCGGACTGCCGCGCAGCGCCGTACCCGACTCCGTCAGTTCCTGGGCGTAGATCCAGCAGTCGCGGCCGACCGCGTTGCCGTCGTTCTTCCACAGCAAGTACCGGCGCCCGTCGCTGTCCGTGTAGGGGCTGGCGTCGATCGAACCGCCCGCGTCGGACTGGTAGATCAGGGGCTCCGTCCAGTGATCGTGGTACGGGCCCTGCGGCTGGGAAGCGACCGCTCGCCCGATCGCTTGCAGATCCGACCCCGCCACTCGAGCGGTGTAGTACAGCACGTACTGGTCGGCATGCACGGTCACCTCGGGAGCCCACGTCCGGCCGGCGACGGCCCACCGCCCTGGATTCGGCAGGCCGTCACCGACCGGTGTCCATCGCACCAGGTCGTCCGAGCGAAGTACCTGGACATTCCCCAGTGCGCCATTGGTCGCGAACGCCCACCAGCAACCAGCCGCGCGAAGTACCGCTGGATCGGCGAAGTCCGCGGCGTAGACCGGGTTCGCGAAACTCATGCGCCCGGCCGGAGAGTGAGCACGGTGACGGAGGCGGCCGGGAACGTGTAGGAGAAGGTTTGGTTCTTCTGAACAGTGCTGTTCGTGAGACCGACCGAGTCATCTCCCGGTGCGTCCGGGCCAGTACCGTCGTTGTAGCTGTCGAAAGCGTTCCCCTTGACCGTAGCGACCTCCACTGTGCCGCTGTGCGTGAAACCACTCGGCGCCACCTGTGCGAGCTGGGCGTTGTTCGGCCGCCGGTTGACCACCACGATCCGCAGTGCCCCGTCGGCGCCCAGCGAGGCACCCGTGACCAGGATCGGGTACTCGCCCTTGCTCTCGACCACGTTGACCGGGTTGTTCAGGATCTCGCTCGCGACCCAGCGGGACCCGGTGGAGTAGAACGGCTTCATCGCCTGCCGCGTGTACGCCTCGGCACTGAACACGTAGCCGAAGTTCGCGCCGCCCAGCATGCTGCGCAGCTCGTCGTCGCCGGCGACCAGGGTGTTGCCTTCGATCAGGCGGACGTCGCGGCGGGTGTGATGAATGAACTGGGACGCCATGTACAGGGCGTGCGTCATGCTGGCCGCGTACCGCGGGAAATTGTCGCCGGGATCCGGCGTGACGCCACCGGCGAACCATAGGGCGCCCATCTCGGAGACAGTCGTGTACGCCGCCCTGCCATCCGCTCCAGGAAGCGAGTGGGCGTCCACGTCCTGCTTCAGCGTGCGCACCATCGTCGCCGCCCAGGCGTCGCCCAGCATGTGATCGTTATGCCCGTCCAGCGGGCCGACCCACGCATCCGCCAGGCCGAAGTCACGACGGAAGTTGGTGTACGGATGGATCGCCACGCAGTCGTAGCCGTCGGCCGAACCCCTGGTCGCCATCGCCTCGGCAAAGCTCGGCTGATTCACCTGGGCCGGGTCGGTGTTGCGTGCGAAGACCGGGGCCCAGGTCGAGCAGACGTTGATCTCGGTACCGATCTGCGCCGCGGTGCTCTTCATCGCGTCATACATCGCGACGAAGCCGTCGTGCCTGAACGTGTACGACGCGGTGACGGCCTCGCCCATCACCGGGATCGCGCCGTGGATACCGTCGCCGAAGGTCACAGTGCCGTTGTCCCGGTCCAGGCCGTAGACCTGGTCGGTGGGACCGGCAGTGCCGAGATCAGCGGTCTCGGTCCAGGTGGCAGATCCGACCTTGACGGTTGGTGACGTGCCGGGCTTGATCAGCCCGTAGAGGAAGTAGAACTGTTGTCCGGCGGTTCCGTTCGAGGAAGTCTGGGAGAAGTCGCAGTCACGACCCAACGCGACGTTGTCCTGCGCAAGCTCCGCGCCGTCGATGTAGCGGGCGAGCCGGCCCGTCAGCGGACCTCCATCGGGCCCCAACCAGTACCCCTGCCCGTTGCGGTCCGGCTCGTTGCCGATCTCCCAGTGCTCGACGCCGAACGGCTCGCTGTACCCGTGGCCGGCCCGGACATCTGCCCACGCGATGCCACCGTCCGGGTTGGTGCCCACGGCGGCGTTCATGTACTCGACCCAGGCGGCCGCGTCGGCCGGTGACTCGTTCGCGATCGGCACCATGATGTGCTTCTCGGCCCCGACGGAGTCGGCCAGCTGGGAGAACTCGGCCGGGCCGTAGTCGTTGTCGGTGGCTGCTTCGTGGTGCGGAACGTTGCCGATCATCTGACAGCCACGCTGGGCAGGGTCGCCGATAGCGCGCTTCCAGTTGAACAGGCCGGCCGGCGTCCCGCCGGGAAACCGCAGTACGCCGACGCCCGCCTGGGTCGCCTTGGCGGCGGTGTCCGGTCTCGGCGCGTCCGTGGTGTCATCCCACAACCCGTGCGCGTCGTCGTACCAGTGGTCCTGGTTCACACCGAGCTGTGCCGGGCCGAGGTCGAACTTGAGGTTCGACACATCGACTGTGATCGTCGGATCGACCAGCGCGCGGTTCGGACTCGCCGGTGCCGCGGCACCGACGACCGGAACCATGACCAGGGCGACGGCCCCTGCCATCACCTTTCCGGTGGTGGAGACTTTGCGGTGCATGTGGATGCCCCTCTCTGTCGGAACGGGCGGGTTCAACACAGTTGTGCGGTCACCACGGGGCTTCGCGTACGGGCGAACGGTCCTCCAGTTGGACCCGGACGTCGGCGAGCATGGCCAGCATGTCCGCCTTGCTTGCCAGGTGATCGGCGGAATGCCAGAGATTGACGAGTTCGTCAGGGTCGGCGGACAGGTCGTACAGCTCCCCGTCACGAGTGCTGGTCGACGCCGGGTGACCGTGCCACTGGACCAGTTTCAAGTCTCCTGACCGCAGCATCGTGGTGCAGACCGCCGGCTCGTCGGAGCGGTTCGAGTCGCGGTACTCGACGTACCCCCAGTCCCGTCCGGATTCGTCACCGCGGATCACGGCAAGCAGGTCCTGGCCGTGGGCTGCCGGCAACGGCTCAGTGCCCGCCGCGGCGCCGATCGTGACGCCGACGTCGTGGAGCCCGGCGACCGCCGAACTCCGCCGACCGGCCGGAAGGGTGCCGGGCCAGCGCATGATCAGCGGTACCCGGACCGCGCCCTCGTAGGCCATCGGTCCCTTCAGCAGCAGGCCGTGGTCGCCGAGCATCTCGCCGTGGTCGCTGGTGAAGATCACCAGGGTGTTCTCCGCCAGGCCGGCTCCGTCGAGGGCTGCCAGGATCTCGCCGACCTTGTCGTCGACCATCGTCACCATCGCGTAGTACGCGCGGCGGAAGTGGTTGATCTCCGCGGCTCGGTCGGCGCCGAAACCGGTGTCGTGCAGCTGATAGCCGCGCCGGCTCATCTCCGCCTGCACCGAAGGTTTGCCGGCCAGTTCCTCGGGACCGCCCACCGGCGGCGGAACCGATCCCGGTGGGTACCGATCCAGGTACTCGCGCGGGGCCGCGAAGGGATGGTGCGGGTCGTAGAAGTTGGCCCAGAGAAAGAACGGCTGCCCGGCGTCCTGCGTGCGCAAGAACTCTTTCGCCTCCTCCGCCACCCAGGTGCTGTAGTGCGCAGGGGTCTCGGTGCAGTCGATGTCGCGAGGACCGCTGTCGGGGTGGTCTGCACCCGGATGATCGACCTGTTCCCGGACCTTCTCCCAGACCCTCGGATGGTTGGTCTCGAGCCAGCGGTGGTAGGCGTTGTCGGGTGATCCGTGCCTCGGGTCGTGCGCCCACTTGCGGAAGCTGTCGAACCCGTCGTCGATCTCGGCCTCCTCAATGCCACGGAAGCATCTCGACAGATGCCGCTTACCGATCAGGCCGCAGCGGTAGCCGTCGTCGGCGAGCCTGCGCGACACGAGTGGCTGATCAGGAAGTGTCACCCCGTTGCACCACAGCCGATGCGCGTGCGGGTATTTGCCGGTCAGTACCGAGGCTCGAGCAGGCGCACAGACCGGGCTCGTGGTGTAGCAGGTCTCGAACGTCGTTCCCTGGTCGGCGAGCAGTTGCAGGTGCGGTGTCCTGACGTGGCTGTTGCCGTACGCCGACAGGACGTCGTAGCGGTGCTGATCGGTCATGATGAGCAAGATGTTCGGGCGTGAGGTCGTCAAGGTTTCCGCCGTCTCAATAGGGGGACTGGGAGGGCTTGGTCAGCGCGCCTCGTACATCGCCGCGGTGTAGTCGGCGCCAGGCTTCCAGTTCGGGAACGTCCAGTCGTCGGCGCTGACCTGGGCTCCCTTTGCTGCGGCTGCCTTGATCGCCTTCTCCCGGTCGGCCATCGACTGGCCGGACAACTTGGCCAGCGCGGCCCGGTAGTCGGTGATCTCTCCACTCATCACGCCACGGAAGATGTCTCCGAGGTCGGCCGCCGGTGCCTTCATCAGGGCGTTGACCTTGGCGACGTCGGGATTGCCGACCACCGCGGAGGGTGCGGTGAAGGTGTGCTTGGCGTATTGGGCGCAGAGTTCCTTGTAGAGGGGATGGGTTGCCTCGGACCTCGAGACCGCGGTGAGATCGCGCGGGGGTTGGTCCATCGCCGCGGCGAGCCCGGCGTAGTACTCAGGCGTGGTGAACGAACCCAGCAGCTTGTTCGCCGCCGCGGCGACTGTGGACGACTTCGCCAAGTAGAGCGCCCCAGGCGCAGTGGGCCGGTAGACCTGAGGCGATCCCGCCGCGTCGCCGCTCATCAGGCCGGCCAGCCCCATCCCGTCGAGTGCCTTCGGGAAGTCCCGCTTGACCGAGCCGACCTGGTACGGACCGTCGAAGAAGAAGATGCCGGAGTTCGCGGCCCAGCGCCCGCGGGCCTGGATCGCGTTGCTCGACGTCGCCCCGGCGAACATCAGCTTGTCCTTGCGAAGGCTGTCGAAGAGCTCGAAAACCTGCAAATAGGCGTCGTCGGTGTACCGGATCTCGCCGGTGCGGAAGTCCAGTCCCTCGGAACCCTGGAAGCCGGCGGCCTGGGCGAGTGCGTTGAGGACCAGGAAGTAGGGGTTCTTAGCGTTCAGTCCGGCAACCCAGCCGGAGACGCCGTCGCCGGCCTTCCTCGCCCGACCGCAGACGGTCCGGAACTCGTCGAAAGTCTTCGGCGGCGTCGCTCCGACCTTGTCGAGCAGTTCGGTGCGGAACCACAGCGCGGCGTTGTGCCACCGGTTGCTGAACAGCGGGAACGAGTACAGCTTGCCGTCGAAGCGGTGGATGCCGTCGACCAGGTCGTCCTCGTCGAACCGGGCCAGGACCTCGTCGGCCAGGTCGAGGGGCTGGAACCAGCCGCCGTCGATCAGTACCGGGAGCGGCGTGGCCAGGTTCGCGGTGGTGTGTACGTCGGGTTGCTGGTTACTCTGCTTCGCCAACTGCAGCGCCTGGCCGTACTTGGCCAGCTGGTAGAACGTGTACTTCGTCGGGATACCGCCAGGTGCTGCGGAGAAGTCCTGCAAGGTCTTGGCGTGCAGGTCCTGCAGAGCGTTGAAGTTGTCCCACCAGGTCAATGTGCCGGCCGACTGACCGGTCTTGGGGGACGAGCTCGAGCAGCTGGTCGCTGCCAGGCCCAGCATGCCGACGGCACTGGTGGACAGAAACCGTCGTCGGGTCCAGGCATCCATCGGAATCCTCCTCGACTCACACCGGTAAACGTTGTATCCGATGCGGGTAAACGTTGTATTTTTCGATCGGGGCACGGAGACATCCTTGCCAGGGACCGGCGGCAGTGCGCGCTCCGCGGGTTCTGGGGGTAGTTTTTACATCGTCGTACGCAACGTTGTAAAGGCCTCGGCCGCGATGGGGCTCAGCCGCCGGTGCTCTCCCGCGCGATAAGCCGGAAGCCGGCCATCTCGCGACGCGGTGCGGCATCGTCGCCACCGATCCGGTTCAGCAACATCGCAATGGCCCGTTCGGCGATCATCAACTTGTCCGGCGAAACGGTCGACAGGCTTGGGCTGAACAGCCGGCCCGCGTCGACGTCGTCGATGCCGATCACGGCGGCATCGTCGGGAATCTTGACCCCGGCGGCCACCAGCCTGCGCATGACGCCGAGTGCGAACTCGTCGTTGAAGCAGAACAGCGCGTCCAGGTCCGCCCGCTCGCTCAGCAACTGCTGGGCGGCCTCGCCGGCGTCGTCCGCGCGATGCCCGCGGCCCATCATCCGCACCAGGCCGGCGTCGTACTCCAGGCCGGCCTCGGCCAGGGCCGCCCGGTAGCCGGCGATCCGGCGCCGCGCCATGTCGTCGCTGCTCACCGAAGCCTCGAACCCGACGACGCCGATCCGCCGCCGCCCGCCGTCGAGCAGGTGCCGGGTTGCGGTGAAGGCCACCTCGTAACTGTCGATCGAGATATTGTCGCCGGCGGCGATATCCCGCTCGCCGAGCAGCACCAGCGGAGTGCGGTCGCGTCGATCCACCAGATCCTCGTTGCTCAGCCCATGCGGGCACAGGATCAACCCATCGACTAACTGCATCCCGAAACCGTCGAGCACCAGGCGTTCACGGCTACGACTGCCGCGCGTGCTGTCGACCAAGACGGTCAGGCCCTGCCGTTCCGCAGCCTCTACGATGAGGTCGGCCAGCTCGGCGAAGTACGGGTTCCGCAACGAGGGAACGCCCAGCGCGACCAAGCCGGTCCGCCCCCTGCGCAAGTTGCGGGCCGCGACGTTGGGCCGATAGTCGAGTTCGGCGACCGCGCGCTCGACCCGCTCCCGGAGCGCGGGTGAGACCCGGGAGATTCCGTTGACGACGTTCGACGCTGTCTTGATGGACACCCCGGCTGCGGCGGCCACCTCCCTCAGCGTCACCATCGTGTCCGTCCCCTCTCTCACCCCTCAGCCGTCCGTAGCCGGGTCCTGTCACAGCGTGCTACGAAACGTAGATTCCTTGAAGCTTATATCGCTGTAAAGCACAGTCGGCCAGCGCACTTGACCAACCGTCTTCGCCCGCGGTCAGGTCCGGTCTCCGTCCCAGCAGCGCGCGACGTGCATCGAACTAGGCCAGAGGCCGGCCGTCGAGTAGCGGACGATCAATCGGAGCGGCCGCGCTGCCTCGTCGGCCGCGGCCGTGGTGCAGGACGTGGTGCGAACCCCTGGAATTCATGGTGCAATGCGAGTGCGGTGCGGGCGTTCGTGTTGCTAGCAGCGCTGTTAGAGGGCGAATGCGACGCTGAGCGTCCTCATCGTAAAGAGAAGGTCGTCGGTTCGATTCCGACAGGCGGCTCCACCAGAACCTTCAGGTCAAGGCCAGGTTCCTGACCTTGGAATCCCCTCCAGAAGCCGCGTGGCATGGTTCGTGGCACGAACCGCCCTACGATGCCTGACATGGCCAAGGGGATTGCGGAGAAGAAGCGCCAGCCAGGTAATGATGAGGCGCTGCCGTCGAGGTCCGTCAGGATGCGGGTTTACGCAGGAGTAGATCCGGTCACGAACACCGCGAGGTATCTGCCTGAGACTGTGCCACCCGGCCCGGACCAGAAGAGAGAGGTCGAGCGAAGCAGAAGGTGCGCGCTGTCGACGACTACTGAACGACGCGCCGGTGACGGGCATGCGGCGGTCGGATGCGTTCAGTAGATCCGTGTCATGACTTAGTTGTCGAATGGTGAGTCAGTCTGGGGTTCGCCTGGGATGGGGGTTGGTACGGCTCTAGGCGGATGCCGGACCGGCGCGCGTGCTGGAGTCGGTGACTTGAGACTCAGGCTGGGTGAAGGCCGAATTCATTGCTGTCTGGGTCGGCCATTTCGACGCGGTCAGCCCGGTCGGCAAGACGGGTCGCACCGAGTGAGACCAGTCGTTCCGCCTCGCTGGTGAGGTCCGCGGTGACCAGGTCGAAGCGCTGCCGGTTCCTTGCGTTCTTGGGGTGGGTCGGCGATTCGCTCCATGAGTCCCATGAGATCTTGGTGCCGCCGAGCGGCGACTGGACCGCGGTCTGCCCGTTGTTGTCCAACACCAGCGGCCAGCCCAGCGCGTCGCGCCAGAATAGGCCGACGTCTCGTGTTCCGTCACAGGTGACCTCGCCGAGGTAGCCGGTGCCGGCCAGATAGTTGTTGCCCGGCTCGATCACACACAGCTCGTTGCCGCCAGGGTCGGCCAGTACGACGAAGTTGTCGTCGGGTCCTTGGCCCACGTCGATGTGGCGGCCGCCCAGGCGCAGCGCTGTCTCGACAGTTCGCTGCTGGTGTTCAAGGCTGGTGCTGGTCAGGTGCAGATGCAACCGTCGCGGGCCAACCTGCAAGGTGTCGGAGGTGACGAAACGGAGCCCGACCTGTGTCTTGTCACCTGGTACCAACGCGCCGCCGGGCTCCGTGAGGACCTCTCGGTCGAGCAGCCCGGCCCAGAAGGCCGCCACCGCGGTCGCGTCGGCCACGTCGAAGACCACTGCTTCCAGTCGTAGAACCACCTCCACACCCTAGGGACGGGCTCGTGGCCTTGGCGACTGGTTTGCGAAGAGATCGAATAGGGCTGCCCCGATTCCCGAGGTGAGATCTCGAGCGGCTGAGACGCTCTCGGCTATGTCGCGGCGCCGCCGACCAGGTGTGCGCGCGCTCGTAACGAGCTGTTGCGCCTAGGCGAGCGGTGCGGCGACGGGGCTCCCCGGGAACATATGCATCATGTTCCGGCGAGCCGGACCAACGTCACGATCGTCAACTGTCTGTCCTCAAGATTCCCGACAGAGTCCTTCAGCGAAGATCCGACTGGACCTCGGTCAGTCGATGCCTTCGACGATGCGGAAGTCGCGCTCGACGCCGTCGGAGAGGGCGACCAGCGCCTCCTGGTAGGCCGCACTCTCGTGCGCCGCGACGGCCTGCTCGAAGCTGTCGAACTCGACCACGACGGTGCGCTCGGCGATTCCGGCGTCATGCGCCACGACCCGACCGCCACGGACGAGGGTCCGCCCGCCCGCGGGACGGACGGCCAGACCGGCCAGCGTGTTGTAAGCAGCCAGCTTCTCAGGGTCTGAAATGGTGCGGTAAACGCTGACCCAGTAGCCCTTGGGCATGGAACCTCCAGTGTTGGGATAAGTGCATCTGACTTGCAGGTTGGACTCGGACGAGCGTCGGCGGGCGACAGCGAGGCTTGTCAGCGTCGTGATCGCCATGGCGCCGATGCAGACCAGCGCCGCGGTGGTGTAGGCACTGTCGTCGGGAAAGATGTGGCCGGGGCCGGTGCTCGCGGCGTGACTTTGCCGGCGACGAATCTCGGTGTCGTGGGCATGGTCGAGCCGTCGTCGTCGCCGTACGCGGCGGCGATCCCACCCTTGTGCCCACGGTGTATTCCCGAAACGGCACTGACGACGAGTACGTCCGGGTCGCCGCCAGGCCAGCGCGGCGGACAGGCCGGCCGCACCGCTGCCGATGACGACGACGTCGGCGGATCATCTCACCGAGCACCACCGGGTCTGCCGATGGCAACCATCCGCTCGACCGACTGCCGGGCACGTTCGGCCACGTCGAGAGGCACCTGGACCTCGTCGTGGCCCTCGCGGAGGCACCGCAGCACCAGCTCGGGCGTGATCATCTTCATGAAGCGGCACGAGGCCTTCGGGTTCACCGGCCGGAAAGTCGTGTGCTGGTTGACCTTGCGCAACTGATGAAGCATGCCGATCTCCGTCGCGATCAGCGCCGTCTTCGCCGTCATGTCGCGGGCGGCGCCGAGCATCCCGGAGGTGGAGAGGATCCGGGTCCGGTCCGCAGGCAGGTCACCGACGCCGGCGAGCCAGATCGCCGAGGACGCGCAGCCGCACTCCGGATGCACCAGAACCTCCGCCGCCGGATCGGCCTCGACCTGAGCCCGCAGATCGGCTGCACTGATCCCGGCGTGGACATGGCACTCACCCATCCAGACGTGGATGTTGTCGCGCCCGGTCTGCCGTCGCACATGGTTGCCGAGGAACTGGTCGGGCAGGAACAGGATCGGCTGGTCCGGTGGGATCGACTCCACGACGGCCACAGCGTTCGACGACGTGCAGCACACGTCGGCTTCCGCCTTGACCGCGGCGCTGGTGTTGACATAGGCAACCACCGCGGCCCCGGGATGCTCGGCCTTCCAGCTCCGCAGCTGATCGGCGTCGATCGTGTCGGCCAGCGAACATCCGGCCTGGTCCGTGGGGATCAGCACGGTCTTGTCCGGACTGAGCAGCTTCGCCGTCTCGGCCATGAAGTGCACGCCGCAGAAGACGATCGTCGATGCATCGGTAATGGCGGCGATCCGCGACAGTTCGAGCGAGTCGCCGACGTGATCGGCCACATCCTGGATCGCGGGGTCCTGATAGTTGTGGGCGAGGATGACCGCGTCCCGCTCGCGGGCCAGGCGTCGCACCTCTTCCGGCCAGGTCGCCGCAGTGCCCTGGGCAACGAACATTGCCTGTTCCCTTCCTTCAGCCAGTTTTCGCCTGATAGGCGATAACTGGTGTGACGATACCATCGGCGACATGCCCGTGACCAAGAAAAGTGATCCGGTCAACATCCCCAGCTATCCGCACGAGGTGCTCGCCGTGGTGCTCTCCGTCCGTGACGGCAACCTGTGCGTTCTGCTGTGGCGGCGCGGACAGAGCCCGTTCCGGTATCGCTGGGCGCTGCCCGGGGGTGGCGTGCGGCCCACGGAACGGCTCCGGGAGGCGATCACCGGTCATCTCGCGGCGAAGGTCGATGTCCGTGATGTCGCCCATCTGGAGCAGTTGGCCACCCACAGTGCGATCGATCGCGATCCGCGGACGCGGGTCCTCGCGACCGCGTACCTCGGGCTGGTTCCGTCCGACGTGCGGCCGAATCTGCCGGCCGACACGGCCTGGCGCCGGGTGGACGAGTTGCCGCGTACGGCGTTCGACCACCACTACTTCATCGACGCCGCCGTTGGGCGGCTGCGGGCGAAGCTGTCCTACACGAACATCGGGTTCGCTCTGGCTCCGGCTGAGTTCACCATCGCCGAGTTGCGCGACCTGTTCAGCGCCGCCTTGGGCTATGAGCTCAGCGCGACCAATCTGACCCGGGTTCTGACCCGGCGACAGGTGATCGGCCCGACCGATCGCACCGCCCGGCCCGGACAGTCCGGTGGGCGCCCCGCCACGGTCTACAAGTTCGTGGCCCGCGAATTGACGGTGACCGACCCGTTCGCCGTGCTGCGCCCACCCCGATGATCCGGCTCGTGGCCGCACAGTATTCTCCTGATGCCCGGACGGGCTGATCGGCAGGCTGGTGTCGAGCGCCGCCGCCGAGTGCGTCAGTGCGCCGACGGACACGGCATCGACGCCGCTGGCGGCGATGCTTGCGACCGTCTTGAGACTTATGGTGCCCGAGGCCTCGAGCCGGCAGCCAGACCCGGATGCGTCACGCTGCTCGACCACTGACCTCATGACGTCGTTGGACATGTTGTCCAGCATGATCTAGTCGACCTGGCCATCCATTGCCTCGTAGGCCTCGGCCAAGGTGGTGACTTCGACCTCGACGGCCAGGTGGTTCTCCTTCGGCAGCACCATGGCCCTTGGGTCGAGTCTGTGGTTGGTTCCACCGCCGCAGGTCATTGCGTACTCGTCGAGAGCCCGGAGACCTGGCGCTGTCTTGCGGGTATCGAGGAGTTTGACGTCGTGGTTGCCGATGGCGGTCACGAACGCGGAGGTCAGCGTGGCGATGCCCGACATCCGCTGGACGAAGTCCAACGCCGCCCGCTCGCCGGTGATGATCGAGCGCGCCGGTCCGCTGATCCACGCCAGCGCCTGCCCTGGGCGAACCTGGTCGCCGTCGGCGACCGCCGGTCGCACCGTGACGGAAGGGTCGATCGCGTCGTACACGCCTTCTGCCAGTGGTAGGCCCGCCACTCGTCCTGCCTGCTTCGCGATCATCGCGGCCTCGACGTGCACGTGCGACGGGACGCTCCATTGTGTGGTCACGTCGTCATCTGCGTGATCCTCCGACAGTGCGGTGCGGACGGCGGCACGGATGGTGTGGATCGCCAGGTGCATGAGTTCGTCTTCCTGCTCTCGATACAGCTAGTTTTCGCCCTATAGGCGATGACCCCCGGTACGGTGCCACGGCGGCAGGGCCGTGCGGCGACTGATGTGGTCGAACACGGCCTCGTCAGCAAGGCCTGCGCCTGGAGGAGGTGGGCATTGCGCGATCTGGCCGGAACCGAGTGGGAGCACTACCTGGTTGTGAGCGAAGAGCGGTCCCGGTGAGGCGTTAGTTCGGGTCCCGCGGTCTGATCGTGGGTACCCCCGCACCGAGAACGGGATGAGGAACCAGCCCGGCGACGAAGGTCGTCAGCCCGAAGCCGTAGCCCGCGCCGTGCGGCGTCTGCGCGTACCGGGTGATGACGCGGGCAGGAGGTACATGCCGACGATCATGGCGACGTCCCGGCGACCTCCGGTATATGCACGAACGGGACTGCGCGTCGAGGTCTTGACAACGGGTGGTGACGAGGTGGGCGCCTAAGCTTCGATGCGCACCGGTTGCAACGACGTCGACGCGGATCAGCGGCGGGCCTGCTGTCGCTTGCGCTCCGGCGCGACTCCGGCCATGACAGGGTTGAGAGACCGCGAGCGCCGGTCCTACACTCGAAGTTGCTAGGGGTTCCCCCACGGATGGAGATCTCGCATGTCAGACGAAAACGATCTCTACCGGAGCCTCGATGCCGACGAGATCGAAGCCCTCGGACCTATGCCGGCTAACGAAGGCGTGAGCCCTACCACCGACCGTGACGGCCGCACGCCCGGCCTCACCGCCGATGTCCACTCCCCGGGGGTCGTCCAGCAGTCGTCGGACTATGCCGACGACGACCCGTTCCCGCCGCCCCGCAGCCTGACCGCGGAGGACTGACGTGGCTGTCTACGTGCGAAACGACGGGAACGCGCGCATCTACTTCGCGCTCGCGTATCACTACCCGAACTGTCCTGACGGTGAGAACTGGGCGAAGAAGGGTTGGTGGCAGATCCCGCCGGGCGGCACTGTCACCGTGCGCGGCGGCGCCTCCAATGGAGCCAGATACTTCTGGTACGGCGAGACCGACACCGGTCTTCAGTGGGCCGGTGACCTGTTCACCTGGCTGCCCACGACCGTGTTCGACTGGTGTTGGCCGACATCGAGCTCGAACGCATCGCTGCGGGGGATGCGACGGCTCGACGTGCCGTGGTCGAGCGTGAACCACACCCTCGTCCTCCGCTGACACGCTCGCCGAAGGACGGACCTCAGATGCGCCGGTCAGGCGTCGGGTTGCGTGCCTGCGACTTTCGGGAAGCACCGAATTCGACACCGCCGAAGGCAACGCTCTGATCCAGGTCTACGCCGGGGTGCTGGCCGAGCTCGTCCAGGCGTGCGGAGGCATCGCACTGGGCGTACACGCGGTGTCCGACAGGTTAGGTCCCGCAGCGTTCGACGCCGACGGCATGCACCTGACACGTGTGGCTTATCAGGAGCTGGCGCCGGATATCGCCGACGCGATCGAAGCGAGCACCCAGTGAGACCCCAATGGCATGATCCGTGCAGCGCGGGTGCCCCTGGACGCCTTCCGGCAATCTGGGAGTGCCGTGTGCGCGGGGACGACCCCTGCGTCTGTGCTGCGGTGTCAGGCCGGGTCGGTTAGAGGTCGGTAGCGGTCGTAGAAGGCTCTTGTGCCGCGCTCCTGTAGGCCGTGATTGCGGACGTCGACTGGGAGCTGTATGAGGTTGGTCAGCGCGAGACTTTGCTGGCGCACCCAGTTGATGCGTGGGGCGCGACGAGCGACGAATGTGTCGAGTGCGGTGGCGATGTTGTCGGCGCGCCGCAGCTGGTTGCCGAGTGCGAGGGCGTCCTCGATCGCCATGCAGCCGCCCTGTCCCATCATGGGCGGCATCGCGTGCGCGGCATCGCCGATGAGGACCAGTCGGCCATTGCGCCATGCGACGTTGGGCAGCCATTCGATCGGGGAGCAGTGGATGTCCTGATCATCTGCGATCGCGGTGAGATAGTCGCGCACCGGTGCGCCGAAATCGGCGAAGGCCTCGCCGAGCCGCTGTCTGCGACCGGCCGTCGGGTCGCGGAAGCGGGCGCCGGTGATGTTCCCGAAGCCATAGGTGAGGCCGGCGCCGACTGGGCACAATCCGAAGAAGCGGTCGCGACCCAGCCATAACTGCACCGCGTGGGGCGACGCGGACGTGACCGGTGCAATGCTGCGCCAGACCATCTGGCCGCCGTACACCGGGCGACAGTGGTCGATGCCGGAGTGACGCATGGCGGAGTTGATCCCGTCAGCTCCGATCACGAGGTCATAGTCCACGACGGTCGCGTCGTCGAAGGTCACCGACACCTGACCGTTCTGCTGCCGGACCGAGGTTGCCGATCGGCGGCGTTCGCTCGGCGCATGGTCCAGCAGCGCGTTGTGCAGCCGGCTGCGTGTGATGCCGACGAACGGAGCAAGGCCGCCCCAAAGGTCGTCAAGGTCGATGTCGCAGAGGAGGGATCCTTGCTGGTCGCGGTACTCGAACCGGTGAATCGCGGCGCCGGCCTCTTCGACGGCCGCGCCGACGCCGAGGTCGTACAGCGCGCGCATCGCGTTCGGCTGCACCGCCAATCCGGCACCAAGTGGGCTTCGTCCAGGATCACGCTCGACGAGCTCGACTTGCCAGGGGCCGCCACGCAGCGCAACCGCCAGGCTACGTCCGGCGATCCCGCCACCGACAATGAGGACCCGCTTGACAGTCATAGACGCAACGCTATGAATGGATTTGCTTGAACGCTCGGACCGGAGCGAACACTCAGCAGGACTATCGTGAACAGGACGACACCGCATGGCCCGCAGAAGGTCGTCGTGGTGGGAACGAGGAGCGGCGATGGCCGAGTCGCCTTGCGTGGTGCCAGCAGTGCGGTTCACGACCCGGGACATCCCGGTGTCGGTACGTCGCCGCGCGCTGAGCGAGCTACGCGAGCAGGGCCTGCTGCCATTGGAGCCGATCGCGCGCCATCCACCTCGCGTCGACCTGGTCAAGTGGCACCTGCCTGGGGCCCGCATCTTGTCCGGATCATTCGCCGGGGTGCGTCAGGGCGGCGAGTCCCACCGAACCACCGTGGACGACGACATCTTCTTCGGCATCAACCTCTCCGGTGACAGTCTCGTCGACTGGCGCGGACACGAGATCAGCCTCCGCGCCGGTCAAGCCATCGCGGTCGACGCGGACGCCGGCCCCTTTACCGTGTTACGTCCCGGCCCTGCGCGCATGATCGGCGTACGCCTGCCTCGTGGAAGTATTCCGGTCGAGTCAGCAGGCGCAAGAACCGCTCCGCTGCGGCTCCTGCCCGCCGACACGGCCGTGCTGCGGCTGCTCACCAGCTACGTCCGCGGCGCCCTGTCCGGCCCGGTGCTGTCCACTGCGCTTGCTGAAATCGTCGTGCTCCACCTGACTGATCTCATCGGACACAGCCTCGAACCCCACCAGCTCTCACCGCCGGCGAACAGACCTAGCGTTCGTGCGGCTCGGCTGATGGCGATCAAGAGCGACATCGATCGTCGTCTCACCGACCCTGCGCTCAGCCCTATTACCGTCGCCGCCCGCCACGGCATATCCACCCGCTATCTCCACAAGCTGTTCGAGGACGAAACGACAACCTACAGCCGGTATGTCCTCGACCGGCGCCTCGCCATCGCGCACCGAACGCTACGCGACCCCCGAAACGCCGGTCAGACCATCAGCTCGATAGCGCACGACGTCGGCTTCGGCGACCTGGCCTACTTCAACCGCGCCTTCCGCCGGCGCTTCCACATCACACCTTCCGAACTCCGCCGCCGAGGCGTCGGCGAAGCCGGTTCCTCCCCCTGACAGCTCCTCGAGCCACTAGAGAAATCCGCGCGGCGCCCCGCCGCCAGCCGGCCCAGCCAGATGCTCGGGAGGTCAGCTGACGCCTAGTTCATCCGGCTGCGCACCATCGCGCTGGCATACTGCCAGGTTGTGAAGACAACGTTGCTCGTTCGCCCTTTGAGTGATGAGACCTGGCCCGCTTTCGCTGCGTTGGTCGAGGCGAACAACGGGGTGTGGGGCGGTTGCTGGTGTATGGGCTTCCACGTGAAACTCAAGGGCCGCACCGCTGAGCAGAACCGAAGCGAGAAAGAGCAGCGGGTGCACGACGGCACCACACATAATGCGTTGGTGTTCGACGGTGACAGCTGCGTCGGCTGGTGCCAGTTCGGCGCGCCCAAGGACCTGCCCGAGGTGAAGAGCAAACGCCTGTACGAGAAAGGGCTGACGTCGCTGCCCGATTGGCGCATCACCTGCTTCTTCACCGGTAAGGGGCATCGCGGTCAAGGCATCGCCACTATCGCGCTGGCCGGTGCCCTGGAGCAGATCGCGCAGTACGGCGGTGGTGTCGTCGAAGGCTATCCCGAGGAGACCGACGACCGTAAGGTCGCCGGTTCGTTTCTCCATACCGGCCCTATGGCGGCCTTCGAACATCACGGCTTCACCCGTACCCGTCCGATCTCTCCTCACCGCTGGGTCGTGACGCGGACCGTCGCCCCGGCCTGAACAGGGCTCACTGGGTCTCCTGCGCAGGAGCTCTTGCGTGTGGTGCGGGTGGACCTTTGAGCAAAAGCGCTGGTAGAGAGCAGGTGCGACGGCGTACCTCGTCCTCGTAGTGAGAAGGTCGTCGGTCCGATTCGGGCAGCCGGCCACCTGAAGGAGGGAAGCGTCAGAACGCGTAGCGGATGCGGCAGTAGGGGAGCTTGGTGGCAAGCAGTTCGGTGAACTGTCCGAGGTAGCTCCGCTTGGTGGTGGAGCGGTACCGGACGTTCGGCTGACCGCTCTGGCTTCGCTTGCGCTCTTGCAACTCCGGACGCCACAGCACCTCCTCGGCACGCGGATGCCACCCCAGGTTCACCTCGTGCAGTCCCTCGTTGTGGGTGAGGAAGACGATCTCGCAGGCCAGTTGGCGTTTGCTGGAGTCTGTCAGCGCGCCATCGATCTGGTCGAAAAGCGTCGTCCAGTCGTCGAGCCATCCGTCGTGAACGATCACCGGGCTGAAGTTGAGGTGCACCTCGTACCCAGCCGCTACGAAGTCGTTGACGGCGGCGATGCGCTCGGGGATCGGCGTGGTGCGCAGGTCGACCAGTTTGCTCATGCCGTGCGGCATGAGCGAGAACCGGACCCGGGTGCCACCGCGAGGCTCGTAGTCGAGCAGATCACGGTTGACGTACTTCGTGGCGAAGGATGCCTTGGCGTTCGGCAGCCTGCCGAACAGCTCGACCAGGTCACGTACGTTCGCCGAGACCATCGCGTCGACGGAGCAGTCGCCGTTCTCGCCGATGTCGTACACCCAGTCGACCGGGTCGCACTGGTTGGGCTTCGTCTTGGTGCCCTGACGGCCGGCGTGGCGTTCGAGGTAACCGAGGATCTGCTCGATGTTGACGAAGGTGGTGATCGGGTTGGCGAAACCCTTCCGCCGTGGCACGTAGCAGTAGGAGCAGGCCATCGCGCAGCCGTTCGACGTCGAGGGCGCGATGAAGTCACTGGACCGTCCGTTCGGCCTCGCGGTCAGGCTCTTCTTCACACCCAGCACCAGGACGTCACGCTTGTTCCGGACCCAGTCGCGGACGTTGCCCTCGTTGCCGTAGAGGCCCGGGATGTTGTTGTGCGACGGCACCTCGATGCGCTGCGCACTGGGGAAACGGTCGAGGATCTGCACAGCTCGCGGGTGTCGGTCGATCTCCGGCTCGTGGTAGATCGTGGTCACGCGCAGGAGCCGCTCGGCAGGGGTGCTGGGAGGCATATCTGTTACAACCACCGGAGACTCGCGGCTGTTCCCCCGAAGCTGATCTCACGAGGGTCGCTCAACGGGACCGTGGTACGCCGTATCCCTCCGTGACGACTGGGCCCCGCAGTCGCGGCAGTGCCGTCCACAAGGCGTTCGACTCGAACCTTGTCATCACGCCCGCCGGACGCCTCGACGCGACACGACAGCGTCGAGCGGTTCGGAGCAACGCGGCTACCCCGAGTGCGCGAGGAGTCGCGCTTCGATCGTACGACGAGATCCGGCGACTGCCGGAGGCCAGCCGGACCTGACGCAGCGGTGGTTCGGACCGGTCCGCGGAACGGAACCACTTGCCCTGCATGCCGAGATGCACATGTACGGAGTCACCGTTGGACAGGCGAAGGAGCAGGTGCGCGTCGTGGTCGTCCACCAGTTCCAGTACGGCGCCGTCGCTGCCGTAGCTTGTCGATGAACCGTCCCCGCGGCGACGATGCGCGCAGCTGCTGTCCCGTCAGCTCGCCAAGGTCGACTTCGTCTCCCTGGACGGCTCGACTGGCGGATCAGCGGCGAGGCGCGTCAATGCACCCTCAGCGGCAACCGGACTAAGCCGCGAGGGTCATGCGCGGCGCACTCCGGGCGCCTCAGCCGGTGGCCGTCTGCGGTCGCTCGTAGCGAGCGGGCAGCGGATTCAGGCGCGTCGCGATTCACGCAGCCCTGTCGGCCGTCGTTCCAGCTGGGGACGCGGACGCCGGCCCGTTCACCGTGCTACGTCCCGGCCCTGCGCGCAAAATCGGCGTACGTCTGCCTCGTGGGGTGGTTCCTGGCACGAGGCGCCTGGCGTGTGCCACCTGGCCACGAATGATGGCGAGAGGAAGTGGGTGGGCGCTTCTGGAGACGTTGTCAGATCGGTCGGACTTCGGTGAGGCGTTTGAGTGCGTAGTCGTCGTCCCAGCAGACGGCGGCTTCCCAGGCGGCTGACGCTTGTGCGGCGATGTCGTACGTGGCGTCGTCGAGGTCGGCGGCGTTGTCGGGCAGCACGAGGTCGAGGTCGGGGACGTCGACGTGCGACTCGTCCCAGTCGATCAGCGCGACCTGGGTCGCGGTCATGCGGACGTTGCCGGCGGTGGGGTTGCCGTGGACGACGCAGGTCTGACGTCCGGTGAGCCGCGCCCACGCTGCTCGGCATCGGGCAACGCTCTCGGGCGGCATCGCGGTGAGGTCGACCTTGGTCCCGGTGTCCGCGTGCAGGAGGTCGGTCGAGGATCGCCAGCCGGGGCGTTGCGGCCAGCCCTGCGTCAAGCGATGTAGCTCGCGGAGTGTGTCAGCCACACGACGCCAGTCGGACTGCGTCTCGGGCGGTCCACCAGGCAGGTAGGTCATCACCACGAGACCGTTGACGAACAGCCGGCCGTCCGTCGTTGGGATCGGCACTGGCACGGTCAGACCTTCTCGGTCGAGGTGCTGGATGAGCTCGGTCTCCCAGGCGAGATCCGCGTCGCTCCGGGTGCCGAGACGACCGACCGCGAGGCGCCCGTCGACGCGCACGCTCCATACGTCGTTGGCGACTCCGCCGGTGAGCGGTTCGATGCGGGCGGCGTCTTCACCCCAATGCCTGAGTGCTTCCCATCCCATCGGCCTCATGTTAGAGGGTTCCGAAGCTCCTCTCGGCAAAGGCATCTGGTCGATCCAAACCAAGCGAGAGCCGCGACCTCGGGTGGCCGAGCTGCATGGCATGGCTCGTGGCCCGAAACGACGGACTGGGGGTGCGCCCCGACGCAGCCCGGCGAGCTCCTTCGTCGACGTTCCCGGCTCCATCGCCGTCGGTGTCCTGGGGTGCCTCCGAGCTTCTCGGCGGCGTTCCTCGGTTTTGCCGCTGGTGGCTTGTGCATGGTGCTCAAC
>NZ_SMKR01000106.1 GCF_004348725.1 Kribbella turkmenica | reverse complement strand
GGGGTGGGTTGGGGGCTGGACGCCGTGGTTCGCGGTCGCCGGCGGGATCCGCTGGCGGTGGTGGCGTGAGCCAGGAGCGGACCAGCGTTCTGCCGCGGCGGGAGAGGCGGTGGAGGTCGATCTGCTGGACCTGGCGGGCGGGGATGCCGAGCTGGGCGAGGCTGCGGTTCGCCATCGTGCAGGCGGTGTCGTGCTTGCGCGGCGAGAGTTTGTGGTGCAGGACAACGGCGATGGTGCCGTCGGGCAGGTTCTCGACCCGCTGGAAGTGCATGCCCTTGTCGAGGGCGTGCGACCTGAACGCGAGCTGGAGGTAGTCGGCGTCGGACAGTCGTCGGTCGGTCTTGGCGCGTGCAACCACTTCGTAGCGGGCCATGCACCGATCATCCGTCGGATGTCGACCGTTTTCCAGGAACGCCGGTGGCAGCTACCTGCCTGCGGACAGCACTTCCCGCCGCCGGTGCCCGGAAGCGGTCAGAGCTGGAGAACGCGGTTCGCCTCGGTGAGGACCGCGGGAGATGCGAGCGACTGCCAGCGGGGGATCTGGTCCTGGAGGAACGGGCGGAGCTTGGGTGCCAGGGCGGGTGCGTGCTCCAGGACGTCGAGCTCGTTGACGATCGTCAGGTCGATGAAGTCGCGCAGATCCGCGCCGGAGAGCTCCTCCGAGGTGCCGGTGAAGCGGTCGGTGACGGTGCGGTGCTCGGCCAGGTCGCGCCAGGTGGTCTCGCGTTCGCAAGAGCCGTAGCGGTAGACGATCAGCTCGGCCTCGGGACCGATGACGGCTCCCAGGACAGGGCGTTCCTGCTGCCAGTCGAACAGGTGGGTCGGGAACCCATCGGTTCCGTACGCCGCGTGCGCGAGACCGGCCAGGACCAGGGTGTCGGACGCGCCGAGGGTGGTCAGGCGCTTGGCGACCCGGTGAAGGTGGACGTACAGGCTGCCGCCCGCGTGCTCGAGCTCGTCGGCACCACGTACCAGCAGCAGCGATCCCATGTCCTGGAAAGCGCTCATCTGACCCCTTCATCCGGAGTGGCCAGGGCCCAGCAGGAACGGCCCAGGCAATCACGGTAAGGCTTCACTCATCACCGCGCCCAGACATCCGGCGCGCCGGGTTCGTCACATTTCCCGAGCGATGCCCGGGCCCCGAGGGCACGAGAGAGGAACTGCAAGCCGAGCTCGCCGCCCCACCGCGTCGGCCGCAGGGCGCGCCGCCGCTCCCGCGGTGTGTGCCGCCGCTCCCGCAGCGTGCGCCGCCGCGGCCGTGGTGCTCCCTGCCATTCCCGCGGTGTGTGCGCTGCCGTTCGGGGAGAGGGGGGCATCGCTGCCGCGGTGTGCGCTGCCGTTGCACTCGCGGTCGGGTGTGGGTAGCTGCCGTTTGGTGGTTTCCACCCTCGTGCGGGAGGTACGCACGAAATCCGTCGCAGCGAACGGGTGAAAACCACCAAACGACAGCAGTTCCTGGGTCCACGCCGGTGCGAGCAACAGGCCGGCGCGGAAACTGGTCAGTCGAGCTCGGCAAGGGCCTTGCGGGCGGCTTCCAGTTCGGCTTCGAGGGCGGCTACCTTGGCGGCCTGCTGCTCGCGGGCGGCTTCGATGACCTCGTCGATCGGGGTGGAGAGGTCCTGGTGGAGTTCCTTGGCGGCGCGGGAGACCGCGGCGGCCGCGACGGCGAGGTTGCGGGCCAGGTAGGTGCTGCCCTGCTTGAGCTCGGCGTGCCACTCGCCGTCGGCCGTGCCGGTGACGGTCAGCGTCAGCTCGAGGGTCTTGGTCTTCTTGCCCGCAGCCTTCTTCGCCGGAGCCTTCTTCGGCTTCGCCGTTGCAGTGTCCGCCACCGGTGCGCGGCCCGTGGCCCGGGCGGCGTCCGTCGGGGTGACGGTGTCGGGAGTGTCGGCGACGTCCGACGGCGCTTCTACTGCCAGAGTGTCTACAGTCATCGTTGCGGCGATCTCCTTCTGAACATCGCCCGCGGTGAGCGGGCTGGCGCTGAGCGTCTATTAGAACACATGTTCGACACATCAGCCAATCCAGCCCCACCAGTCACAACGGAACCAAGCACAGCCGGACCGAGCCACAGCCGGACCCGACGGCAGTTGCCGGGCCCGGCCGATCAGCTAGCTCAGGACTGCGTCTCGGACCGGTCGCCCGACCACTCGAGGTGGAACGTGCCCTCACGGTCGACCCGCTTGTAGGTGTGCGCACCGAAGAGATCGCGCAGCCCCTGGATCAGCGCGGCCGGCAGCCGCTCGGCACGCAGGCCGTCGTAGTAGGACAGTGCGGCCGAGAACCCCGGCGCCGGCACGCCGACGGTCGCAGCGGTCGCCACCACCCGCCGCCAGGAGTCCTGCGCGTTCGAGACGGCTTCCTTGAAGTAGTCGTCGACGAGCAGCGACGGCAGGTCGGCGTTCCGGTCGTACGCCTCCTTGATCCGGTCGAGGAAGCGCGCGCGGATGATGCAGCCGCCGCGCCAGATGGTCGCCATCGCGCCGAGGTCGATGTCCCAGTCGTACTCGTCGCTCGCCGCCCGGATCGCGTCGAACCCCTGCGCATACGCGACCAGCTTCGACGCGTACAGCGCGTGCCGCACGTCCTCGATGAACGTCTCCCGGTCCACGTCCGCCTTCGCCTCGGCCGGCCCCGGCAGCACACCGGCGGCCGCCGTACGGCGGACGACGTCACCCGACAGCGACCGGGCGAACACGGCCTCGGCCATGCCGCTCACCGGGATGCCGAGGTCGAGCGCGGACTGGACGGTCCAGCGACCGGTGCCCTTCTGCTCCGCCTGGTCCAGTACGACGTCCACGAACGCGCCGCCCGTGGTCGGGTCGGTCTGGCTGAGCACCTCGGCGGTGATCTCGATCAGGAAGGACTCGAGGTCGCCGGTGTTCCAGTCCCGGAACACATCGGCCAGTTCGGCCGGCGACAGCCCGAGCACGTGCCGGAGCAGGTCGTAGGCCTCCGCGATCAGTTGCATGTCGGCGTACTCGATGCCGTTGTGCAGCATCTTGACGAAGTGGCCGGCGCCGTCCGGTCCGACGTGCACGCAGCAGGGCTCGCCGTTCACGTGGGCGGAGATCTTGGTCAGCATCGGCTCGAGTGCCGCGTACGACTCCGGGGACCCGCCCGGCATGATGCTGGGGCCGTTCAGTGCGCCCTCCTCGCCGCCGGAGACGCCGCTGCCGACGAAGTGCAGGCCCTTCTCGCGCAGCGCGGTCTCGCGGCGCCGGGTGTCGGCGAAGTGCGCGTTGCCGGCGTCGACGACGATGTCGCCCTCGTCCAGCAGCGGCACCAGTTCGTCGATGACCGCGTCGGTCGGCTCGCCGGCCTTGACCATGACGATGATCTTCCGCGGCTGCTCCAGGGATTCGACGAAGCCCGGCAGGTCGGTGGACGGGACGAAGTCACCCTCGGAGCCGAACTCCTCGACCAGCGAGTCGGTCCGCGCCTGGGACCGGTTGTGCAGGGCGACGCGGAACCCGTTGCGCGCGAGGTTCCGGGCCAGGTTGCGGCCCATCACCGCGAGGCCGGTGACGCCGATCTGGGCTTTGGCAGCAGAGCTCATCGAATCTCCCGCAGTCTCAAGTTGTGTGCGCCCCCAGTCTCGCGTGTGCCGCCGGGTGCGCCGCGCGCGGGGCCGACCTGTGGACGGCCAGGAAAAGTCCGCCGAGCTCTTCTCATCCACCTGCGACGATGGTAAACATCTGAGAAATCGATTTCCCGCCCACCGCAGGAAAGGCCGCCCATGCTTCGTCGCGCCAGTGCGCTCGTCGTCTGCTCGTTGCTAGCTCTTCCCGTCCCGACCGCCTCGGCGAGCACGTCGGCCGGCCAGTCGGTCACCACGTCGGCCGGCCAGTCGGTCACCACGTCGGCCGGCCAGTCGGTCACCACGTCGGCCGGCCAGTCGGTCAGCGCGTCGGCCGGACAGGACAACGGTCCGATCGGCTGGGACGTGTACCGGAACCTCGACCGCCTGCCCGAGCTCCAGACCGGCGTCCGGACGAAGCAGTTCTCCAGCTTCGGCCGGGACGGCACCAACAACGACGGCTTCGACGGCAAGTACTCCTGCCTCCGGACGTCCGCCGCCGGATGTGTGATCGCCGAGGACGAAGGACCCGGCGAGATCGGGACCGTCTGGTTCACCCGGGACGGCGGCGACGTCACCAACACCGGGACGATCACCATCGAGCTCGACGGCAGGCAGGTCGTGCACACCTCGCTGCAGGACCTGGCCGACGGCAAGCTCGGCGCGCCGTTCGTGTACCCGCTGGTGGCGAACGCGCAGGAGACCAGTGGTGGCGTGTACATCCGCGTGCCGATGCCGTACCGGGAGTCGATGCGCATCACCACCCAGAGCAACCCGTACTTCTACCACGTCGGGTACCGCGAGTTCCCGGACGCGACCGGCATCCGCACCTTCGACCCGGCCGACAAGGCCGAGGACGTCATCGCCCTGCTCAAGGCCTCCGGCACCAAGGATCCGAAGCCCGCGCGCCCGGGCGCGCAGACCGAGGCCACCCCGCTGGACCTTGCCCCCGGCGAGCAGACCACCCTGGCCGACGCCAGGGGACCGGGTGAGATCAGCGCGCTGCGGCTCGAGCTGCCCGAGATCGTCGGTCTCGACCTCCAGTCGTTGACGGACGACGGTCGCGCGTTCACCGGCAACAGCAAGTTCACCGTGAAGATCGACCCGGCAAACACCGGCGTGAAACTGATCCGCCGGATGGATCTGCGGATCGGCAACCAGCGGGCGAAGGTGCTGGTCGACGGCGTGGAGGCCGGCGAGTGGGTGCCGCTGAAAGCGCAGGGCGCCCAGTGGCACGACCAGGCCGTCGACCTGCCGGCCGAACTGACCGCCGGTAAGTCCGAGATCACCGTCACCAACGAGTTCGTCTCGTCCGACCTGGACTTCAACGAGTTCACCTACTGGGCCGACTCGATCGTCGGCGGTACGGCGAAGCGCACCGACACCCTGGACCTCGGCCCGAACCACCTCGCCGAGGAGCAGGCCCACGGCTACGTCATCACCCGGCAGAACTGGAGCGGCTCGCACGCGATGGCGTACGCCGCGACCGAGGAGGACGGGGCCCGGGTCAAGCCGTCCGACTCGCTGCTGGCCGGCGTCCGCGTCCAGGTGACGATCGACGGCCGGGAGCGCGTCGACGCCCCGATCGGCGAGTTCTTCGGCTCCGGACTCGGCGAGAACCCGGTCCGCTCACTGTTCTTCGCGATGGACCCGGACGGCTGGTACTCGTCCTGGTGGCCGATGCCGTACGCCGGCCGCGCCACGGTCACGCTCGTCAACACGTCGGCGTACTCGCTGAAGGGGCAGGCCGAGGTGACGACCGCGCGGGACGCCCGCAAGGCCGACGACCTGCGGACCGGGAAGACCGGGTACTTCACCGCGATCTCGCACCGCGGCGAGACCACGCACGGCAGCGACTGGACGTTCGCGGACGTCACCGGTCGCGGCAAGTTCGTCGGCGTCTCCCAGACGATGGAAGGCCTGCTCGCCGACGGCAACACCCGGGGCTACCTCGAGGGCGACGAGCGCGTGTACGTCGACGGCGAGCGCACCCCGGCGATCCACGGCACCGGCACCGAGGACTACTACGAGTCCGGCTGGTACTTCAACACCGGCACCTACTCGACCCCGTTCCACGGCAACTCGGCGCACGAGGTCCAGGCGGGTTTCTGCACCCACGAGTGTGACGGCGCGTGGCGACTGCACATCACCGACGCGATCGGGTTCCACAACCACCTCGACTTCACCATCGAGCACGGTCAGCAGGACGACCACCCGGCGATCTACGGCTCGACGGCGTTCCTCTACACCGCGGCGGAGTTCGGCGCGCGCGAGACCGACCGGATCGACACCGGCTCGGCGGCGAGCCGCCGGCAGCACGGGTACGTCGACACCGCGGCCCAGACGTACGACGTGACGTCGGTGTACGAGGGCGAGCACGACGACATCGTGCTGACGGACCAGGTCCGCAAGACCACGCAACCGGTCAAGTTCAGCGTCCAGGTCGATCGCGCCAACCGGGGCGTGACGCTGCGCCGGACCAGCGACCAGAACACCTCCGGCCAGTCCGCCAAGGTGTTCGTCGACGGCAAGGACGCGGGCACCTGGCTGCAGCCGCTCGGGAACGGCCAGCAGCGCTGGCTCGACGACAACTACCAGTTGCCCCCGGCACTCACCTTCGGCCGCACCGAGCTCGACATCGAGCTCCGGCCGGCCGGCCCCGACTGGACGGCATCGGCGTACGTCGTGCAGTCCTTCGTCCTCCCGTACGACGACAAGCGGGCGCCCGGCCAGGTTGCCACGGTCACGGCCACCGGGCGGACGAACAACGCGGTCGACGTGCGCTGGTCCGACACAGCCGACGAGAGCGGGATCGCGCGGTACAACGTCTACGGGACGAAGGCCGGCGCGGCGGAGCGGCTGATCGGCACGAGCCCGCTGCCCGGGTTCGTGCACCGCGATCTCGGACTGCACGAGACCTGGTCCTACCGGGTCGCCGCCGTCGATCTCGCCGGGAACGTCGGCCGCAGGTCGGCGGGCGCGGAGGCGACCACGGGCAACACGCTGCGGGTCGAGGGCGAGTCGATGCTGCCGCCGGTCTCGTCGACCGTGCCCGTCGATCCGCAGGGCAACTGCTGCGGGGTGAGTTGGTCGAACGGCACGCAGGCCTGGATCCACGGCACCAAGGCCGGCGACAAGGTCGTCCTCGGCTTCACCGTCCCGACCACCGGCTCGTACGACCTGAGCGCCATGCTGACGAAGGCCGCCGACTACGGCATCGCCGACGTCCAGGTCGACGACGACAAGATCACCTTCGACGGCTACGTCGCCCAGGGTGTCAGCACGGCGGAAGTCGATCTCGGCAGCGCGCAACTTACCGCCGGCAAGCACGAGTTGACCATCACCCTGACCGGCAAGAACCCGGCCGCCACGGGCTACCTCGCCGGCCTGGACTTCCTCGACCTGGTGCTCGGCTCGTGATCCGCACAGTCCTCGCCACACTCGTCGGCCTCGCCGTCCTCAGCAGCCCGCTGCAGGCCGGTGCCTCCCCGGAGCGCGTCCGGATCACGCCGTACCTCGAGGTCGCCAAGGTGGTCGCGGCCGGCAAGTTCACCAAGGTCTACGACCCGGGCGTGGGGGAGTCCGAGCCGTGGTACTACAACGACCACACGCTGGTGCAGGACCGGGAGACCGGCACCTGGCACGTGTACGCGATCACGCACGCGGAACCGGCGAACCCGCTCGACGAGAAGAGCTTCGGGCACGCGACCGCGCCGACACCGAACGGTCCGTGGACGAAGCAGCCGCCGGCGCTGGTGGCCGACCCGGCCGCGGGCGAGAGTCACATCTGGGCGCCGTACGTGCTGTACGACGCGGGCACCTACTACATGTTCTACGCCGCCGGCACCCCGGACCACACGGCGTACCGGATGCACCTGGCGACGTCGACCGACCTCGTCCACTGGACCCGGGACGCGGCCAATCCGCTGTTCACCGACGGCTTCGACGGGCGTGACCCGATGGTGCGCAGGGTCGGCGACCAGTGGGTGATGTACTACACCGCCAACTCGACGCCGGCCGGCGGCAACCACATCGTTGCCTACCGCACCAGTACGGACCTGCGGACCTGGAGCGACCGGCAGACGGCGTTCCAGCATCCGGCGAGCGGGACGTTCGGCGGTCCGACCGAGTCGCCGTACGTCGTCCAGCGCGGCAGCGACTGGTATCTGTTCGTCTGTTGTGACGGCGGCTACGAGACGACCAAGGTGTACAAGAGCAAGGATCCGCTGCACTTCACCGTCGACCAGCACGTCGGGACGATCCCGGCGCACGCCGCCGAGGTGGTCCAGGACGGCCAGAACTGGTACGTGACCGGAGCCGGGTGGGGCAAGGGCGGCCTGTTTCTCGCGCCGCTCGACTTCGCCAAGCTGCAGGTGACCAAGGGTCGGGTGGTGAGTACGTCGCACTACCGGGCGACGATCGAGACCACTCCGCGCGCGGCTGTGCGGAGCCTGGAGGTTGATCCGGCCGGGGGCCGGGACTACCGGCCGGCTCTGGACTCGTCGGGTCGCTCCACCGCGCCGTACCTCGCGGTCGGGAACTTCGGCGCCACCGACCCCAGCGGCCCCGCTGCCACGGTCGACACCGGGCGATCGTCACTCGAACTGCGCGGTATCTCCTTCGGCGACGAGCCGGTCTCGGCCGACTGGTCGTTCGACTTCGCCGCGAACACCTTCGACACTCGCCTGACCTGGAAGGTGCACACGCCGACGAACGCGCCGGTCTGGGAGGTTGCGCTGAACGTCGACTCGGCGTTGCCCGACCAGGGCGACCCCGGCGGCCTCGGGCGTAACGGCGACGTCGCCGGGCTACCGCGGTGGTCGATGGCCACCGGTCCCGGTCTGAGCGTCGTGACGGCCTACCGCGAAGGCTCCGCCTGGTCGGCCGACAACCACTGGTACGACGCGTCGAACGGCGCGGTCGCCTGGCAGCCGCTGTGGCAACCGGGCGGACGACCACTCCCACCGGGCGCATACGACGGCGGCCACTACCGGTTCGGCTTCTCGGACACCGAGCAAGACGTCACCTTCGCCGACAGCTTGGCAGCCGGCCTCAACTAGTGTCGGAGGTATGACCGAGTTCAAGCTGGACCCCCGGGTGACCGCGCTGGTTCTGATCGACCTGATGCCCCGGATCGTGGCGCTGGAGACAGCGCCATTGTCCGGGCGGGACGTGCTCGAGCGGTGCGTGGCCCTGGCGAAGGCGACCCGGTCAGTCGGTGGGCTGGTCGTGAACGTGCGGGTCGAGCGGTCCGGCGTCGAGGTGCAGCCGGAAGGCAGCGGGTTCGCACCCGGTGCGGAGCCGGAGCCGGGCGACCTGGAGATCGTCAAGCCGACCATCGGCGCCTTCGGCCGGACCTCGTTGGACCGTGAGTTGCAGACCCGGGGGATCGAGACGGTCGCGCTGGCCGGGATCGCCACGAACTTCGGGGTCGAGTCGACCGGCCGGGCCGCCGACGATCTCGGCTACGGCACCGTCTACGTCGCCGACGCGATGACCGGGCTGGACGCCCGCGCGCACGAGTTCGCGGTGACGTCGATCTTCCCCCGGCTCGGCACCGTCTGTTCCGGCACCGAGTACGTCGCCGCACTCAGCCCGGCGGACTGACGCCACCACCGTCGCCTCGGGCACGCGGTGGTGATCGTTGCCCTCGTGTACCAGGTGCACGACTATCGGACCGTGCGCCCGAAGAGCCGCTGAGGATGGGTCGACGAGCACCTGATCCGCAGGATTCCAGGGCGAGCCATGCCGGCCCGGCCATGCTGCGCTGGCTGGTGCACCGGCGCCTCGGCGGGGTCTGGTACCTGCCCTCGGAAGACGTCCGGACGGCCGGCACCAGCATCGAGGCGGTGGGAGGCCGGTCCGACCTTCAGCGCCTGGAGGAGACTCCGCGCACCTGACGGCTCGTTTGTCACCGGAGGCCCCGGGCACCGGACGGCCATGCTTCCCACTGCGACGTTCCTGGATGCCGCGCGGGCGGTCCGCGACGTACTGCTGCCGGTCGTCGCGCAGGGCGCGATCCTGCGCCGGCCGGCAGTTTCCAGAGTGGCCGAGTTGCTTCATGCCGACGATCGAGCCCTCCGCCGCGTCCGCGCGCTGCGGCAGCGGTACGGCGAGGGCCCGCTGCTGATCAGGATCCCTGGCCGGACCGTCGCCCTGGTGATGGACCCGGACCATGTCCACCGCATCCTGCACGAGACGCCGGAACCGTTCTCGGCCGCCACCTCGGACAAGGTCGGCGCGCTGAACCACTTCCAGCCGCATGGGGTCCTCGCCACCGACCCACCGCTGCGCGCACCACGCCGGGCCCTGAACGAGGAAGCCCTCGACACCGCGCGCCCGGTCCACCGGTCCGCCGACCAGATGGTTGCCGCGATCACCCAGGAGCTCCACCCCAGCGGCACGCTCGACTGGACGGACTTCCGCAAGAGCTGGTCGCGGATGGTCCGCCGGATCGTTCTCGGGGACTCGGCCCGGGACGACAGCGAGCTGACCCGACTGCTCGACGTACTGCGCGCCAACGCCAACTGGGCCGCGATCCACCCGGTCAACCGCAGAGCTCGGGAACGCTTCGACGAGGAGGTCGGGGAGTACGTCGAGAACGCGGCGCCCGGAAGCCTGGTCGAAGCGTTGATGCACAGCACGATCATGCGCGACAGCCGTACGGTCGAACCCGGTGGCGGACTCGACCCGGCCGGTCAGGTGCCGCACTGGCTGTTCGCGTTCGACGCGGCCGGGATCGCGCTCTGGCGGCTCCTCGCCGTCCTCGCGACCAGACCGGACGTCGCCAAGACCATCGCGGAGGAGGAGTCGCCGCTGCGGGCGTACGCCGGTGCGGCGGCCCAGGAGTCGGTCCGGTTGTGGCCGACCACTCTCGTCGTACTGCGGGAAGGCCGGGCCGAGACCCGGTGGGACGCCGGCACCGCGCCGGCGGGGACCGAGTTCGCGATCGTGAGCTCGGTGTTCCATCGCGACGACGAAGCGCTGGAGTTCGCCAACGACTTCGTCCCGGAGATCTGGCTGGACGGCCGCTCGGACGGGCCGTGGCCGCTGCTCCCGTTCAGCGAAGGGCCGGCGGTGTGCCCGGGGCGGAACGTCGTTCTGCTCACCATCGGTACGGCGGCCCACCACCTCACGTCGCACTACGACCTCGACCTGGATCCGCACACCCGCGCCAGGCTCACCGCCGGCCCACTGCCGGCGACGTTCGACCACACCGCACCACGGATGGGCTTCTGGAGGAAGTGATGAACAGCAGACCGGCCGAGATCGGCGACCTGCGGCTGGCGACGATCGTCGTCAACGCGCTCGACATGGACCGCGCCGCGGACTTCTGGTCCGCCACCCTCGGGTACCGCCGCCCGGACCGGATCGGGCCGACGGACCAGTTCGCGAAGCTGACCGATCCGGCCGGCTCGGGCCCGGCCGTGCTCATCCAGCGCGCGGAAGAGATTCCGGCCGTCCCGGCTCCGGTGCACATCGACCTCTACACCAGCAAGCGGGACGAGCACGTCGACCGCGTCGTCGCCCTCGGCGCGACCCGCGCCGACGACTGGCAGTACCCCGACGAGCACGAGTTCGTCGTCCTGCGCGACACCGAGGGCAACGAGTTCTGCGTCATCCAGGTCGACGACTGATCACACCGCCAGCCGCCCGCCATCGATCGGCAGGGTGGTCGCCCGCGCCAACTTGCCAACGCGTTCGCGCTGTGGGAGGGATGTCCAGGGCGGCCCGCGCCTCAGCCAGATCCGTCGTGACCCGAACTAGGCCGGGTCCAGGCGGACTGCTCGAACCCGGGCGAGCGCCCGCACGGCTGCCTGGAGCTCGGAGGCGGGATCGTCCTCGTGGTAGACCCGTTCGGCGGGCTCGATGTTGTCGAGGAACTTCTGGTACATGGTCGCGTACAGCAGGTGGACCAGGACGGTCGTCGGTGCCAGCGCACGCTCGGGTTCCGCGGTCGGCAGTTCGCGGTTCCAGGCGGTCGTCCAGACGTCCACCGCGTGCGCCCGCCGGGCTTCCGGAAGCCAGTCGCTGAGCCGGTGGATGTCGATCGCCGGGTGACCGACGAAGGTGTCGGCCCAGTCGACGATCGCCCGGGACGTGCCGTCGGAACGCCAGTTGCCGGGGTGGAAATCGCCGTGAACCAAGGTGATCGGCAACCCGGAGGCCGCCAGCTCGCCGACGATCGACGGAAGCTCCACCACCAGCGCCTCGACGTCGGCCCGAAGCTCGGCCGGCAGTGGTAGGACGCTCAGCAGCCGTTCGGTCTCCGCCGCCAGATCGTCCGGCAGCACACGAGGTGCGAGCAGTTCGCCGGCACCGGTGGCCAGCTGCGCCTGGACCGCGACCCACCGGCTGACGACGTTCTCGACGGTCTCCCGGTCCGGTTCCCAGCAGTCGACGCCCGGTGCGTGGGCGAGCAACGACCAGCGGTCCCGCACCGACTTGCCGAGCACGGCCGGCGCGAGTGTCTCGTCGTACCGCTGGACGTGCTCGATGATGTCCGCGTCCACGCTGGCGAACCGGTTCGTCGCCTTGGCCCACGCGCCCGGGAAGCGCAGCAGGCACGAGAGGTTCCACGTCTTCACCTGCACCGGGTCGACCGGTCCGAGGATCGACCGAGCCCACTCGGTGATCCGCTCCGGTCCGTCCACCTCGGCCCAGGGCGCCCGGAGCGGTTGCGGCGCGACGATCGTGTCCCACCCGTCGTACGGCGTCTCGTCCAGCACCCCGGCTCGCGGCTCACCCATCGCCTGCACGTGGTACACGGTCCGTCCGCCGCGGCCGAGCTCGGTCTCGTCCGCGTGCACGAGCCGCAGTACGACGGTGCGCACGCCGAGCAACTCGTCCAGCCGCCGGGTGACCTCCTCCACCTCCGACCACCAAGGCGGTCCGGTCTCGAACGGGGGGGCGCGACCCACGTAGCGCGTTCCCACGCTCACCAACGCCTCGACAGTCTTCGTTTCCACCCGTCAAGTCTGACCAAGGACACGGCGGCGCGTCTCCGGGTTTTCAGGCCGGACGGATGCGGTGCCAGGTCCGCCGCCCCGACCTGAGGAGTACGTCGGCTGCCAGCGCGACCACCTGGTCGGGATCGTCCACGCGCTGTCCGTCGACCGCCACGGCACCTTGCCGGACCAACCTGCGGAGCTCCGACCTGCTGTCGTCCGGGCGGACGATCCGCAACAGTTCGAGAACGGTCGCTGCCTGCCGTGCGACGGACACCTCCGGCATCTCCGCGGGCTGCTGCCCGTCGGAGAAGGTCCGGTTGAACGCCTCGAGCTCGGTGCGCGCGGTCCCGGCGCCGTGGTAGCGGGTGACGACGGCCGCGGCCAGCTGGAGCTTGGCGTCGCGGGCGGGCGGACCGCCGACGGCCGCGGCCGAACCGAGCGCGGCGACGGTGTCCAGTGGGAGCTCGGTGTAGACGTGGGCGTACGTCTCCACCAGCGAGTCCGGGATGCTCATCAGCTTGCCGAACTTGTCCCGCGGTGTGTCCGTCAGTGCGACGTAGTTGTTCAGCGACTTCGACTGCTTCGCCCGGCCGTCGAGGCCCGGAGTGATCGTCGTCGTGACGACGACCTGGGGCGGCGCGCCGAGGCGCTGCTGGAAGTGCCGGCCGAGCTGCTCGTTGAACAGCTGGTCCGAGCCGACGATGGTGAGATCGCTGCGCATCGCGAAGCTGTCGTAGCCCTGCAGCACCGGGTACACCAGTTCGTGCACGGCGATTTCCCGCCCGGCCGCGACCCGCTCGCGGAACATGTCCCGCGCCATCAACTGCGCGTGTGTGACCTGGCCGAACAGACCCAGCAACTCGGCCACCGGCATCCCGTCGTACCACTCGGAGTTGCGGCGTACCTCGAGAACTTCAAGGTCGGTGCGCAGGACGATCGACACCTGGTCGAGGAAGGACCGGGCGTTCTCCTCGATCTGCGCAGGGGTGAGCACCGGGCGCGTCTCGGTGCGGCCGGTCGGATCGCCGACGCGGGTGGTCAGGTCGCCGAGCAGGAACACGACCTGGTGGCCGAGATCCTGCAGCTGCCGCATCAGCCACAGGTTGACCGCGTGCCCGAGGTGCAGGTCCGGTGCGGTGCAGTCGACGCCGTACTTGATCCGCAGCGGCCGCCCGGACGCGAGCCGTTCGAGCAGGTCCGCCTCGCCGATGACGGTGTCGGTGGTACGGCGTAGTCGCTCGACCACCAGTCGGGGTTCGATCATGGGCTTCCTCTCAGGACAGGAGGCACCCGCGGCAGACGCCTCCGACGACAAGAGGCAGGAACCGTGCGGTTCCTGCCTCGGAGGCTCTGGGTGGAGCGAGGTGTGGGGACTACCGGACGCCGGCCCCTCCCAGAGCCGGTCGATACGCCACACGTCGCTTGATCACCCGATCAGGCTAGCAGGGCCGGAGCGGGGCTGGTACCGAGTTAGGCTCCGGGGGTGACGGACGAACGGGTAGTACTGCTGGACGAGGCCGGCCGGGCGATCGGGACCGAGGCGAAGGCGACGGTCCACCACGCGGCGACCCCGCTGCACCTGGCGTTCTCCAGCTACGTGGTCGACGACGCCGGTCGCGTCCTGATCACCCAGCGCGCGTTCGGCAAGCCCACGTGGCCGGGCGCCTGGACGAACAGTTGCTGTGGGCATCCACTTCCGGACGAGCCGGTGATGGACGCGGTACGGCGCCGGCTCGCCGACGAGCTCGGGATCGTCGCGGACCGGATCGACCTGGTGCTGCCGCAGTTCCGGTACCGCGCCGAGATGCCGAGCGGCGTGGTCGAGAACGAGCTCTGCCCGGTGTACCGGGTCAGCTGGACCGGCGAACCGACCCCGAACCCGGACGAGGTGGCGGCGTACCGCTGGGTCTCCTGGCCGATCGACTTCCCGGACCTGTCGCCGTGGTGTGTACTGCAACTCGACGAGCTCGCCGCACTCGGCCGCGGGCCGCGGGACTGGCCGATCGCCGACCCGGCCGACCTGCCGCCGGCCGCGGTTCGCTGACGGACGATCGACGATGATCACGCTCAGGCAGGCCCGGACCGATGCGGACTACGAGGCCTGGCGGGACGTGCGGATCGCCGTCGAGCCGGACGAGCGCAGCCTGAGCGTGGCCGAGCTCCGGGAGCTGGACCGGCCGGAACGCCTGCTGCTCCTGGCCGAGATCGACGGTGAGGTCGTCGGCAGCGGGCTGTCCGACCGCTCCGACGAGGCCGGTCGCGCGTTCGTCGTACCGAGGGTGCGTCCAGAGATCCGGCGGCGCGGCGTCGGCACCCGTCTGCTGGTCGAGCTCGCCGCCCATGCCGTTGCCGAAGGCTACGAGCTGGCCGGCTCGATCGTGGCGGACGAGGGGTCGTCGGCGTTCGCCCAGCGGTTCGGGTTCGCCGAGACCGGCCGGCAGGTCGAGCAGGTCCGGACCATCGGCACCGAGCCGTGGCCGCCGGCGCCGGCGGCGTACCGGATCGTCTCCGTCGCGGACCGTCCGGAGCTGTGGCCGCTGGCGTACGAGCAGGTCGCACTGCCGACCTTTCCCGACATGGACCTCCAGGGTTCCCTGGACGTGTCGGCCGAGGAGTGGGCGACCGAATGGATCAACGACCCGGCGGCGATGTTCGTGGCCGTCGCCGGCGACGCGGTGATCGGGGTCGCCGGCCTCATGCTCGACACCGACCGCCCGGACCGCGCCGAGGTCGCCTACACCGCCGTACGACGGGAATGGCGTGGCCGGGCGGTCGCGTCCACGCTCAAGCGGACGAGCCTGGCCTGGGCCGCCGAGCACGGCATCACCGAGGTCTACACCTGGACGCAGCAGGGCAACGACGACATGCGCCGCCTGAACGAACACCTCGGCTTCAGGTACGGCGCGGTCGCCGTCAACGTCCGGGCGGCGCTACCCCTGCAGCTCCCGGAGCAGGTCCGGGCCTGACCACGCCCGGCGCTTGATCTCGGCCGCGCGGATCAGGTGCACGAGTTTGGCGTTGACCGGCGCCGAACGGTCGAGCGACTCGGCGAGCCGGACGACCTCGCCGTTGAGGTAGTCGATCTCGGTGGTCCGGCCGGCTTCGAGGTCCTCCCACATCGACGTCCGCGCCAGCGGGTCGATCGCGAGCATCTTCGCGGCCAGCCGGCGGAAGAGGACGTCGGGCAGGCGCAGGATCACCGGGAAGCGGTGCATCGGGACCGCCAGCAACTGGGCCGGCGCGATTCCGGCGGCGTCGAGGAGCGCGAGCGTCTCCGCCTGGGCGGCGGCCAGGCACCGCCGGTACGAACGCTGCGACAGCTCGTCGCGCAGCGGCAGGTCGGAGAGCGCGTTGATCGGATTGTTCAGGTTCAGCAGGAGTTTCGCCCACTGCACCGGCAGGATGTCGTCGTGCTGCGTCAGCGGCAACCCGGCCCTGGCGAATGCGTCGACGTACGGCGCGAGGCTCGGATGCCGCTGGAGGTCGAGCGCTCCCTCGGTGCCCTGGTGGAAGACCCCGCCGCCCCGGTTGAGCACGTTGAACGGGACCATCCCGGTCACCACGACGTGGTCCGGCAGCCGCTCCCGCAACAGGTCACCGTTGCGGACGCCGTTCTGGAAGCTCACCACCACGGCACCCGGTTCGAGCACCTCGGCCAGCTCGGCGGCCGCGCTCTCGGTCGCCGCCGACTTCACCGTCACCAGCACGAGGTCGGCCTCCGCGGCCGCGCCCGGCGTCGTCTCGTAGCGCACGTCCGCCGGGGCGACGCGCAGATCCGCGCCGAGATAGTCCGTCAGCCGCAGCCCGTGCTCGGCCAGTACGTCGGCCGTCCGCTGCCGCCCGACGAACCTCACCGGCGCGCCGGTCGCCGCCAGCCGCCCGCCGACATAGCAGCCGATGCCACCCGCGCCGTACACCACAATCCTCGTCACCGGGCCATCCAACCGGATCGGTCCCCGGTCGGGTAGTGCGCCGGTCCGCGCGGGGAGCTCGTGGAGCGAGGCCCGTCTAGAGGACCTTCGCCGGGAGCTCGACCGTGAACCGGGCGCCTCCGCCAGGGCGGTCGGTGACTTCGATCGTGCCGTGGTGCCACTGGACGTGGCGGGCGACGATGGCCAGGCCGAGACCGACACCGCGACTGCGGTTGCCGGTCTCGCCACGGCCGAAGCGTTCGAAGATCCGGTCCCGGTTGTCGACGGGAACACCGGGGCCGGCGTCGTCGACGGTGATCACCACACCCAGTCCGCCGGCCTCGACGCCGACGCCCTTGCAGCCGCCGGCGTGGTCCTCGGCGTTCTCGACCAGGTTCGCGATCACGCGCTCGAGCCGGCGCTTGTCCGCCTGCAGGGACAGGGCTTCGGCGGCCGGCGCGACCGTCGTCACGTCCCGTCCGGCGGTGGCGTTCGCGGCGGCGCGGACGAGGTCGGCGATCCGGACGGTCTCCCGGCTGCCCTGGTCGCCGCCGTCGTCGCGGGAGATCTCCAGCAGGTCGATCACCAGCCGGCGGAACCGGTCGAGATCGTCGCCGAGCAGCTCGACCGGCTCCCGGACCGGGGCCGGCAGCTCGGCCCGGTGGTTCTGGATCAGCTGCATCGAGTTCAGCATCGTCATCAACGGCGTCCGCAACTCGTGACTGACGTCCCCGGCGAACCGTGCGTCCGCCGCGACCCGCCGTTCCAGGTCCGCCGCGGTCTGGTTGAACGACCGCGCCAGGCCACCAAGGTCCCGGTCGTTCTCCACCTGCAACCGGGCGTCCAGTTGCCCGCGCGCGACCGCGTCCGCGACCCGGGTCAGCGCGGCGAGCGGCCGGAGCGCCAGCGTGCTCGCGAGCCGCCCGACCGCCAGGCCGATCAGGGCGGCCACGACCGCCGCGCCGATCAACGTGATCTTCAGCGTCCGGAGTGTCTTGTCCAGGCTCGCCAGCGGATGCCACTCGAAGAACGCCTCGTCCGGACCACTCATCGGTACGCCGACCGCCAGCACCTGCTGCCCGCCGACGGTGATCCGGCGATGCGCCGGGTCGCCGTTGCGCACGGTCTCGATCAGGTCGGCCGGCAGGTCGGACGGTCGCCCGGTCAGCGAGTACCACTGGTGGTCGTAGTAGACCATCGAGGCGGCCGCGTCGGTCGATGGCAGGCTGCTCAGCAGTTCGACGATGGTGATGTCCGACCGCGGTGCCGGGCTGCCGCACTCGGCCTCGTCCTGGAGCCGGCAGGGCTTCGGCGCCCCGAACAGGCCGTAGCGGAAGGCGGCCGCGTTGTCGGCCGTCGCGGCCATCGCGGACGACTGACGCTGCTCGGTGAGATGGTCCGAGACGACGCTCCAGGTCACCAGCGCCAGCACCGACGACAGGCCGAGAGCGAGCAGGCCGTAGGCCAGCATGACCCGCCCACGCAGGCTGAGCCAGGCTCCGTCTCGGCCCCACCGCGTGAGTCGCCGGCCTCGCACCGGTCAGCTCACCAGTCGATAGCCCAGACCGCGGGCGGTGACCAGGTGCTTCGGGTTCGCCGGGTCGTGCTCGATCTTCAGGCGCAGGCGGCGGATGTGCACGTCGACGATCCGGCTGTCGCCGAAGTACCCGTAGCCCCACACCTTCGACAGCAACTGCTCCCGGCTGAGCACCTTGCCCTCGGCGCGGGCCAGCTCGGCCAGCAGCTTGAACTCGGTCCGGGTGAGCGGCAGCACCGTGTCGCCCCGGGTCACCTCGGCGCCGGCCACGTCGATCCGCAGGTCGCCGACCACGAGCAACTCGGCCTGCCGGGCGTTGGCCGGCTCGACCCGGCGCAGCAGTGCCCGGATCCGGGCCGACAGCTCCTTGGCCACCAGCGGCTTGGTGACGTAGTCGTCGGCGCCCGCCTCGAGGCCGGCGACCACGTCGTGGCTGTCCGTCCGCGCGGTCACCATGATCACCGGCACGTCGCTGGTACGGCGGATCTCGCGGCAGACCGTGAACCCGTCGCGATCGGGCAGCATCAGATCCAGCAACACCACGTCCGGCGGTTCCCGGCGGAGTGCGGCGAGTGCGTCGTACCCGTTCGCCGCCTCGGCGATCTGGTACCCCTCGTCCTCCAGGGCGAGCCGCAGTACCCGCCGGATGCGCGGCTCGTCGTCGACCAACAGCAGGCTGTGTGCCACCGGACCAGTGTGGCGTACGGACGGCCCATCCGCCGGGGCTCCGACCGGGCGCCGGTAAATCGGTTGGTCGCTCCGGGACGGCCTCCTACTCTGGGCGCATGGCTACTTGCCTCTGTGTCTAGCTGCGGACCCGCTTCCACACCAGAAGTGCGTCCATCAGCTATCACGGAGAGTAACCATGATCACCGTCCGCGGTGTAGATATTCGCGTCGGCGCGCACCTCCTGCTGTCCGGCCTCTCGTTCCACCTCAGCCCCGGCGACCGCGTCGGGCTCGTCGGCCGCAACGGCGCGGGCAAGACCACCCTGATGAAGACGCTGGCCGGCGAGGACCGCCCGGCCGCCGGCGACATCTCGGTGTCCGGCTCGGTCGGCTACCTGCCCCAGGACCCACGCGCCGCCGACCCGGCGCAGACCGTCACCGACCGCATCCTCTCGGCCCGCGGCCTCGACGTTGCCGTCCGCAACCTCCGCCGGGCCGAGACCGAGATGAGCACGGCCGTCGGCGACGCCCAGGAGCGCGCGATGGCGGCGTACGCCCGCGCCGAAGCGCAGTTCCAGACCGGCGGCGGTTATGCCGCCGAGGCCGAGGCTGCCCGGTTGGCGGCCGGCGTCGGCCTGCCCATCCGCGCGCTCGAGCAGCCGGTCGGCGAGCTGTCCGGCGGCCAGCGGCGACGGGTCGAACTGGCCCGGATCCTGTTCGCGCAGCACGACACCCTGCTGCTCGACGAGCCGACCAACCACCTGGACGCCGACTCGGTCCTGTGGCTGCGGCAGTTCCTGCTCGGCTACCCCGGCGGCCTGGTCGTCATCAGCCACGACCGGGAGTTGCTCGCGGCAACGGTTAACCGGGTGTTCCACCTGGATCCACAGCGGACGACGATCGACGTGCACAACACCGGCTGGTCGAAGTACCTCGAGCAACTCGAGCTCGACGAACGCCGCCGCACCTGCGAACGCACCACGGCCGAACGCAAGGCCGCGGTCCTGCACGCCCAGGCGGCGAAGATGCAGGCCGGCGCCACCACGGCGGTGGCCGCGCGCAACATGGCGCGACGTGCGGACAGACTGCTCGCCGACCTCGAGCCGGTACGGCGGGCCGCCCGCGTGGCCCGGATCCGGCTTCCGGAGCCGGCGCCGTCCGGGAAGACCCCGCTCAGCGCCGTCGGCCTGAAGAAGGCGTACGGCGGCCTGCAGGTGCTGGCCGGCGTCGACCTGGCCGTGGACCGGGGGAGCCGGGTCGTCATCCTCGGGCTGAACGGTGCCGGCAAGACCACGCTGCTCCGGCTGCTCGCGGGTCGTGAGTTGCCGGACGCGGGCCGGGTCGTGCCCGGTCACGGCCTGCGGCTCGGCTACTTCGCCCAGGAGCACGACACTCTGGACCTGGCCGGGACCGTCCGGCAGAACCTCGCGTCGGTCGCGCCCGGCCTGACCGACGGCGAGGTCCGGAACGTCCTCGGCTCGTTCCTGTTCAGCGGCGACGACGCGGAGAAACCGGCGCACGTGCTGTCCGGCGGCGAGAAGACCCGGTTGGCGCTCGCCGGTCTGGTGCACTCGGGCGCCAACGTGCTGCTGCTGGACGAGCCGACGAACAACCTGGACCCGGCGTCCCGGGACGAAGTCCTCGGCGCGGTCGGCAGCTATCCGGGCGCGATCGTCATGGTCACCCACGACGAGGGCGCCATCGAGGCTCTCCGCCCCGACCGGGTGCTGATCCTGCCCGACGCCACCGAGGACCTCTGGACCGACGACTACCTGGACCTGGTCTCGCTGGCCTGACCGCACGCCGGCCGGCCCACCGAACGGCGGGTCAGCCCAGGCGCTCCTCCAGGTGGACGGTGATCTCGTCGCCCGGTTCCTTGCCGATCAGGTCGCGGAGGGTGCCCTTGACCGGGAGTTTGTGGGTGCCGTCGCCGAGGGCCATGAACGAGCTCTCGAACGGGTGCCCGTCCATGGTGCCGCGGACCTTCACCAGCCCGCGGGTGCCGAAGTACTCGGCCGACCCCGGCATCTGCACGTAGGTCCAGCCGCCCTCCGCGTCGCTCTTCCGCAGCGGCGCGGTGAACGTCTTGTCCAGTTTTTCGGTCTTCTTGGTCATGGTGAGCTCCTCTCCGGATGTGCCTTCGCCTGGTGGTAGAAGCCGACGACCGGATTTCGACATCTATTGTTGATCGGTGATCACGATCCGGCCGGCGGGGCACCCCGGCGTACCCGACGTCCTGGCGTTGCTGGACGGCGCGACCGAGTGCCTGGTGGCCCGGGGACGGACCGATCAGTGGGGTACGGAGCCGCACTCGACGAACCCGCGGCGGATCGCGCAGATCGCCGGCTTCGCCGGGGACGGCGGACTGTGGCTGGCGGAGGCGGACGGGCGCGTGGTCGGCGCGCTCGCCGTCGGTACGGCGCTGCCGCACGTGCCGCCGGCGACCGAGCCCGAGCTGTACGTGCGTCTGCTGGTGACGGATCGGGCGTCGGCCGGACAGGGCATCGGCACCCGCCTGCTCGATCACGCCCGCGAGTTGGCGCGGGCGGCCGGCGTCGGGGTGCTGCGGGTGGACTGCTTCGCGGGCGGGGACGGCGGGCTGGTCCGGTACTACGAGAAGCAGGGCTTCACGCGTGACGTGGCGTTCGCCGTACCGGTCAACGGTTCGGAATGGCCGGGTCAGGTTCTCGTCCAGCGGCTGTGACCGATCGGTGAACGGTGCCGTGGGCATCGGAGCAGTGCGCCGAGACCTCGGCCCCGGTCGCGTGGTCGACCTGGAGGGTCGAGTGCGTCAGCCCGTGGCTGTCGGCCAGCAGGGTCTCGATCCGCACCCGGATCTGATGGCAGTCGAGTCCTTCCGCGACCATGACGTGCGCCGACGCGGCCGGCTCGCCGGAGGTGATCTCCCAGACGTGCAGGTCATGGACCTCGACCACCCCGTCGACCGCGCAGAGCTCGGCGCCGAGGGCCTGCGGGTCGAGGCCCGCCGGGGCCGCCTCGAGGAAGATCCGGCCGGAGTCGCGGACCAGGGCCACACCGGCCTTCAGCATCAGCGCGGCCACGACCAGCGCGGCGATCGCGTCGGCGCGGGCGAAGCCGGTCAGCAGGACGACCAGACCGGCGATCGCGGTGGCGATGAACGCGAAGAGGTCGTTCAGGATGTGCTGGTAGGCACCTTCGACATTCAGGCTGGTGCGGTTCGCCTTGCTGATCAGCCAGGTCGCGATCAGGTTCACCACGATGCCGACCACACCCGTGATCAGCACCAGCCCGCCCTTGACCTCGGGCGGGTGGATCATCCGGGTGGTCGCCTCGTAGACGAAGTACGCCGCGAGCAGTAGCAACGTGATGCCGTTCGCCTGCGCGGACAGGATCTCGACCCGTTTCAGGCCGTACGTGAACCCGCCGGCCGGCGGGCGCGCGGCCAGCCGGATCGCGATCAGCGCGAGCACGATCGCGATCGCGTCGGTGAGCATGTGCGCGGCGTCGGTGATCAGCGCCAGCGACCCGGCGGCGATCCCGACGACCACCTCGGCCGCCATGAACCCGACGATCAGCGCCAGCGCGGCGGTCAGCAGCTTCCGGTCGGCCTCGACGCTGACGCCGCGGCCATGGACATGGCCGTGCCCGGCTTCGGCGGTCATCCGTCGGACCGCTCGGGGTGAATGGCGTCCGTGTGCTCGGTGTGCGCCACGGCCAGGTCGACGAGCATCCGGACGTGCGCGTCGTCCAGGCGGTAGTACGCCATCCGGCCGTCCCGCCGTACGGCGACCACGCGGTGCGCACGCAGCAACCGAAGAGCATGTGAGGTCGCGGACTCGCTCATCCCGGTGACGGCGGCGAGATCGCAGACGCAGAGCTCGCCGTCGAGCAGCGCGACCAGGAGCTTCAGCCGGCGTGGATCTCCGAGCAGGCTGAACACGTCGGCCGTGTCGACGACGTCTTCCTCAGCGGGCATTCTGGCGTTGACACTGGCGACCCGCTCCGGGTCCACCAGCCGCACGGTGCAGGCGTCTGTGCGGCTCTGGGCCCACCCCGCCGTCCCGGTCGCCCTCTGCACATCTGCAGAACTCTTCATACGTCTAACCTAGGCCATCCGCCCTGCCTCGGCAATCGGCCGGGAATGTCGTGGCCCGCCGGCACGGCACACTGGCCGGATGGACCGTTATCCGGAGGTCACCGCCGGCGAACGGCGGACGCTGGAGCAGTTCCTCGACTTCCACCGTGCGTCGGTGGTGGCGACGCTGGACGGGATCACCGACGAGGAGGCGGCCCGGCGGGCCCTGCCGGCCACCGACCTGACCGTCGGCGGGATCGTCAAGCACCTGGCGGCGGTCGAGGACCTGTGGTTCAACCACAAGTTGCTCGACGCCCCGAGTGCGGAGCCATGGCGGTCCGCGCCGTTCGACGAGGACCCGGACTGGGAGTTCCACTCGGCCGCGAAGGACTCGGTGGCCGAGCTGCGGGAGCTCTATCTCCTGGCGTGTGGGGCGAGCCGGGAGATCGCGACCCGGCTCGAGTCGCTCGACGTACTGGCTGCCCGGGCGTCGTCCGGAGGCAAGCTGGTGAGCCTGCGGTGGATCTACCTGCACATGATCGAGGAGACCGCCCAGCACCGCGGGCACCTCGACCTGCTGCTCGACGCCATCCGGCAACCAAGGTGAGTGATTGGGGCCACACCACTCTTTGAGACGATCGTCACGGTCGGTCATGTCCTGAGTAAGGACTGTGTGAAGAATCGGTGCTGACCGCCCGCGCGGGTGTGGATCATCCGGCGCCGGACCGTAAGTTCGATCAGGGTGGTCAGTCGACGTCAGGAGTGAACGAAGTGCAACGGGGCTCACGGGGCGTGCCGTCGGCATGCCCAGGCTGTTCGGCGCCGGGATCGTCGTGACGATGGTGAACAAGGTTCTCGCCATCGCCGGAGCGGCCGTACTGCTCGGCGGAGTGGCGCTCGGCTTCCGGTCGGTCTCGGCCGATGGCACCGACTGCGGTTCCGCCTTCCAGCCGGCCGCGGGGATCACCCCGATGGCGTGCGACAACGCGCTGAACGGCGCCGGCACCCTGGTGACGATCGTGATCAGTGCGGGCGTGCTCTGCCTGATCGCGGCGGCGGCGGTGAAGGTCGTCCGCGACAAGGTCAACGCTTGAACGCCGGACTGAAACCCTTCCGGCTCAGCGTGCCGGACGGCGAGCTGGCCGACCTGCGGACCCGGCTCGACCTGACCCGCTGGCCGGACGAGCTACCAGGTGTCGGCTGGGCGTACGGCGTGCCGAAGGACTATCTGCAGGACTTGGTCGCGTACTGGCGGCACGACTACGACTGGCGGAAGGCCGAGGAGCGGCTGAACGTGTGGCCGCAGTTCACCACCGTCATCGACGGCGCGACCGTGCACTTCGCCTACGTCCGGTCGCCCGAGCCCGACGCGACCCCGCTGATCCTCACCCACGGCTGGCCGGGGTCGATCGTCGAGTTCACCGACGTCGCCGGGCCGTTGTCGGACCCGCGCGCGCACGGTGGTGATCCGGCTGACGCGTTCGACCTGGTGATCCCGAGCATCCCGGGCTTCGGCCTGTCCGGTCCGACCCGCGAGACCGGCTGGGACTTCACCCGCGTCGCCCGTGCCTGGACCGAGCTGATGACTCGCCTCGGCTACCAGCGGTACGGCGTCCAGGGTGGCGACTGGGGTGCCGCGATCTCCCGCGAGGCCGGCCGGATCGACGACCGCGTGATCGGCGTACATCTCAACCTGATCCCGAGCGGCGGCGCGACCTCCGAGCCGACTCCGGAGGAGCTCGAACCGCTCGACCCCGCCGAGCGCGAACGCACATGGGCATCCTGGCGCAGGCAGCAGGAGTGGCTGAAGGAACGGCATGGGTACGCCGCCCTGCAGTCGACGCGGCCGCAGACGCTGGCCTATGCACTCACCGACTCACCGGTCGGCCAGTTGGCGTGGATCGCGGAGAAGTTCGCCGAGTGGACAGACCCCGCGAGTCTCGTCGACCGCGATCTCCTGCTCACCAACGTGATGCTCTACTGGCTCACCGGTACGGCGGGATCCGCGGCCCGGATCTACTACGAGCGCGCGCACGCGCCGTACCGCGGCCGGCCGCCCGAGCCGTCGCGGACACCGACCGCCTTGCTGGACCTTGCCCACGACAACTTCATCCCGCTCCGGCACCGGGTCGCGGTCACCGACAACATCGTCCGCTGGACGAGTCACCCGCACGGCGGCCACTTCGCCGCTCTCGAACAACCTCAACTCCTGGTCGAGGACGTCCGGGCGTTCTTCAGGTCCCTGGACTGAAGCGGTGCGCCGGCCTGCGCCAGGTAGTGGCCGGCGCACCTGTCCGGATCAGCGCTCGGCTTCCTTCTCGACCTTCTTCTTCAGTGCGTCCTTGTCCAGGCCCGACGCTCCGGAGATGTCGGCGTTGCTCGCCTGCCGAGCGAGCTGGTCGCGGGTCATGTCACCGGGCTGCTCGCCGAGATGTTGCTTGCGGCTGGCAACGAACGCCTCACCGAGCTGGGCCAGGCGCTCGTCCGAGAGGTTCGAGCGCATTCCCGGCAGCACCTTCGTCTCCTCTTCCTCGACGTGGTGCGCGACCGCGTCCACCAGGTTCTGCAGCACGGTGTCGAACTCGGCCGACGTGGGGTCGGTGCTCGCCAGCTTGGCCAGTAGTTGGTCGGCCTCGATGTGCTCCTGCTGGCTGTGCGAGACCTCTTCCTTCTCACCGGCCTCCGCGGCCGCGACCGGGTAGACCTCGGCCTCCTCGGCGCGGCTGTGGGCGGTGAGCAGCGTGGTCAGCACGGGCAACAGGTTCGGGCGCTTCTCCGGGCTGTCCTTCAGCTCGTCGAACAGTCGTTCGACCTCACGGTGGTCCTGCATGATCAGATCGACAACGTCCGCGGGCATCTCATGTCCTCTCGAACCTGGTCGGGCTTGATGGCCCGCCTCCGGTACCCGCGAGGTAACCACTCATTTCGAGGTCGAACTATCGTGGGCGGTGTGAAGGAGCGATGCGAGTCCACCATCGAGCACAGCGTGGTTCGTGCCTCGTCCGTGCCCGGAGCGAGGCGAGGACGCGGATGAGTTTCACCGGGTTCCCGGCCGCGGCGCTGGACTTCTACGACGACCTCGAGATGGACAACACCAAGTCGTTCTGGACGGCCAACAAGCACGTGTACGAGGAGTCGGTCCGGGCGCCGATGACGGCGCTGCTGGCGGAGCTCGAGGAGGAGTTCGGCACGGCGAAGCTGTTCCGGCCGTACCGCGACGTCCGGTTCGCCCGCGACAAGACGCCGTACAAGACCCATCAGGGTGCGTTCATCGACGTCGCGCCGTCGACCGGCTGGTACGTCCAGATCTCGGCGCCCGGCGTACGGGTCGGTGCCGGCTTCTACGAGGCCGGCCCGGAACGCCTCGGCCGCCTACGGGCCGCGATCGACGACGACCGCCGGGGCAAACAACTCGAACGACTCCTCGCCGACCTCACCACCTCCGGCTGGACCGTCGGCGGCGACCGCCTCAAGAC
>NZ_SMKR01000105.1 GCF_004348725.1 Kribbella turkmenica | reverse complement strand
CGGCGACGGTGCCCGCCTCCTGCAGATCCACGAGCAGTACGTCGCCGAACACCCGGACGTCCGGTTCGAGGCGCACACCCTGGCCTGGGGCCCGCCGTTCTACACCAAGCTGGCGATGTCGGCGGCCGGCGGCCGGGCGCCTGAGGTGGCGACCCTTCACCTGTCCCGGCTGAAGGGGTTCAGCCCGGCCACGATGCTCGACCCGATCCCGGTCGACCTGCTGAACGAGGCCGGCATCCGCGAGTCCGACTTCCTGCCCGAGACGTGGAACCGCTGCGTGGTCGACGGAAAGCTCTACGCCGTACCCCTCGACCTGCACCCGTTCGTCCTCTACTACAACACCGAGATCTGCCAGAAGGCCGGGCTACTCGGCACCGACGGCCGGATCAAGCCCGTCCAGGGAGTGAATGCGTTCGTGGAGATGCTGGCGGCGGTCAAGGACACCACCGGCAAGTACGGCGCCTCGATCGAGACCACCAACCCGTGGCGGATGTGGTGGACGCTCTACGGCCAGCTCGAGGGGGAGTTCTTCGACGAGGACGGCACCGAGCTGGTCCTCGACGACGCGAAGGCGCTGGAGGCCCTCGAGCTGATGGCGAAACTCGCCGCCGACGGCCTGGTCCCGCGGTCGGCCAACTATCCGGCGCTGGTCGCCCAGTTCACCAGTGGCGACGTCGGCCTGAGTTTCAACGGGGAGTGGGAGGTGACGACGTACCAGACCGCGAAGATGCCGTTCAGCATGGCGCCGTTCCCGGTCGTGTACGACGTACCGAAGTTCGCCGGTGACGCGCACACCTTCGTGTTGCCGCACCAGTCGAACCGGAGCCAGGACGACACCAAGGCGACGGTCGAGTACATCGCCTGGATGCTGAAGCACAGTGCGGCCTGGGCGGCCGGTGGGCACATTCCGTCGTACCAGCCGGTGGTGCAGAGCCAGGAGTACCTGAGCCTGGAGCCGCAGGCGGAGTACCGCGGTGTCGCGCCCGACGTGCTGTTCGACCCGAACGCGTGGTTCAGCGGATCCGGCGCGCAGCTGCAGGAAGAAGCCGGCGCCGCCTTCAGCGGCGTCTTCTCCGGCCAGGCGACACCGAAGGCTGCGCTCGCGCAGTTCAAGGCCGCCACCCAGACACTGCTCGACACCCCGTCCCCGGTCTGACAGGAGGTCACACATGGCCGTGCAGACACCAACCCGGGAAGCATCCGGTATGCCGACGCGGTCGGCGCCGTCCGAGACCGGGCAGCCGTGGAAGGAACGCTGGGCGGGGCTGTTCTTCGTCGCGCCGTTCCTGCTGCTGTTCGCCCTCTTCCTCCTCTGGCCGACCTTCTCCGGCCTCTGGAACAGCTTCTTCAACACCAGTCTCGCCGGGGTCAGAGGTGAATTCCTCGGTCTGCAGAACTGGCGGGAGATGTTCGGCGACCCGGCCGTCTGGTCGTCGCTGAAGAACACCTTCGTCTTCACCGCGATGAGCGCCCCGCCGCTGGTGGTCATCGCGCTCGTGATGGCCCTGCTGGCGAACCGCCAGGGCTTGCTGGGCTGGCTGTTGCGGTTCTCGTACTTCGCTCCGTTCGTGCTGCCCGCGACCGTCGTGTCATTGATCTGGGTCTGGATCTACCAGCCCGGCTTCGGCCTGGTGAACGGTCTGCTGACGGCCGGCGGTTTCGCCGAGATCGACTGGCTGAACACCGAGAACCGGGCGATGCTGGCGGTGGTGATCACGACCGTCTGGTGGACGGTCGGATTCAACTTCCTGCTCTACCTCGCCGCCCTGCAGGGGATTCCGGCCCAGATCTACGAAGCGGCCGCGATCGACGGCGCGAACGGGCGGCAGAAGCTGTTCCGGATCACGCTGCCGTTGCTCAGCCGCACCACCGGCCTGATCGTCGTCCTGCAACTGGTGGCGTCGCTGATGATCTTCGACCAGATCTACCTGATGACCGACGGCGGGCCGAACTACGCGACCCGGCCGATCGTGCAGTACATCTACCAGAACGGCTTCACCAACTACCGGATCGGCTATGCGTCGGCGATCTCGTATCTGTTCTTCGTGATCATCGTGATCGTCTCGGTGCTGCAGTTCAGACTGTTCTCCGGCCGCAAGGAGGTGCGCTGATGGCCGCCGTGACGTTGCCTGCGACAACCCGGAACTCCGGGCCGGTGGAACCGCGGTGGAACTTCCCCAAGGTGGCGAGCGTCGTCGGCGCGGTGATCCTGGCCGCGATCTGGCTGGTGCCGTTGCTGTGGGCCCTGGACACGTCGCTGAAACCCGAACCGGAGACCACCCGGACGCCGATCACTTGGTTGCCAGAGGCACCGACCCTGGCGGCCTACCAGGGTGTGATCGACCAGGGTGACCTGCTCCGCTGGTTCCTGAACAGCACGATCGTCGCGGTGCTGGTGACGGCGCTGACCCTGCTGGTCTCGGTGCTGGCGGCGTACGGGTTCTCCCGGACCGAGTTCCCCGGCCGGCGGGTGCTGTTCGGACTGATGATCGCCGGCATCCTGGTGCCGCCGCAGGTGCTGATCGTGCCGCTGTTCCAGGAGATGACCGGACTCGGCCTGGTCGACACCTACTGGGGCATCGTGCTGCCGCAGGTGGTCGCGCCGGTGATGGTGTTCGTGCTGAAGAAGTTCTTCGACGGCATCTCCCGCGACTACGAGGACGCCGCCCGGGTGGACGGCGCGACCCGCTGGCGGATCGTCTGGAGCGTGATGGTGCCGATGTCGCGGCCGATCCTCGTCGCCGTCGGCATCTTCACCTTCATCGGGGCCTGGAACAACTTCCTCTGGCCGTTCATCGTGACCACCGACCCGTCGATGATGACGATCCCGGTCGGCCTGGCCAACGTGCAGGGCTCGTACGGCCTGCGCTACGCCCAGATCATGGCCTCGGCCGTGCTGGGCGGACTCCCGTTGCTCATCGTCTTCGCCCTGTTCCAGCGGCACGTGGTCCGGGGCGTCGGCGACGCGGGCATCAAGGGATAGCTCACCAACCACCACGACAGGAGCAACCTGGTGCCTTCTGCCACCATCACCCTCGACCCCGCGTTCACGATCGCGCCCGTGCGCCGCCGGACCTTCGGCACGTTCGTCGAGCACATGGGTCGTTGTGTCTACACCGGTATCTACGAACCCGGTCACGCGACCGCCGACGAGGACGGCTTCCGCAAGGACGTCCTCGAGCTGACCCGGGAGCTCGGGGTGTCGGTCGTCCGCTACCCCGGCGGCAACTTCGTCTCCGGCTACCGCTGGGAGGACGGCGTCGGTCCGCGCGCGGGCCGGCCACGCCGGCTCGACCTCGCCTGGCACAGCGTGGAGACGAACGAGTTCGGCCTGGACGAGTTCATCCGCTGGTGCGCCAAGGCCGGCGTCGAGCCGATGATGGCGATCAACCTCGGGACCCGCGGGGTACAGGAGGCGCTCGACCTGCAGGAGTACGCGAACCACCCGGGCGGCACGGCGCTGTCGGACCTGCGTGAGCAGCACGGCGCGTCGGCCTACGGGATCGAACTGTGGTGCCTGGGCAACGAGATGGACGGCCCCTGGCAGATCGGCCACAAGACGGCCGAGGAGTACGGCCGGATGGCGGCCGAGACCGCGCGGGCGATGCGGATGATCGAGCCCGGCCTGGAACTGGTCGCCTGCGGCTCGTCGTCGTCCAGGATGCCGACCTTCGGCAGCTGGGAGCAGACCGTCCTGCGGGAGACGTACGACTTCGTCGACTACATCTCCTGTCACGCGTACTACGGCAACGACGACGGCGACACCGCGTCGTTCCTGGGGTCGGCGGTCAACATGGACCGCTTCATCGACGCCGTCACCGCGACCGCGGACGCGGTCGGCGCGGAGCGGAAGAGCTCGAAGAAGATCCACATCTCCTTCGACGAGTGGAACGTCTGGTACGGCGACCGGTCCCGCCGGACCGACGAGGACAGCGACGGCTGGTCGGTCGCGCCGCGGCGGATCGAGGACGAGTACAACGTCACCGATGCCGTGGTCGTCGGCAACCTGCTGATCTCGCTGCTCCGGCACAGCGACCGGGTCGGAGTCGCCTGCCTGGCGCAGCTGGCGAACGTGATCGCGCCGATCATGACCGAGCGCGGCGGCCCGGCCTGGCGCCAGCCCACGTTCCACCCGTTCGCGATCACCTCCCGGCTCGCGGCCGGCCAGGTGCTGCGGGTGGAGACCGACTCACCGACGGTCAGCACCGCCCGGTACGGCGACATCGCGGCCGTCGACGCGGTGGCGACGTACGACGAGGGCAGGCTGGCCGTGTTCCTGGTCAACCGGTCCACCGAGGGCCCTGTCGAGGTGTCCGTCGACGTCAGCCGCGCCGGCGTGTTCAGCATCGCCGAGGGCCTGGCCATCCACGACGAGGACGGGCTGGCGACGAACTCCGCCGACCACCCGGACCGCGTCACCCCGCAGGCGGCCGACGCCAAGCTGGTCGACGGCCGGCTGACCGTCACCCTGCCGGCGGTCAGCTGGGCCGCGTTCAGCCTCGCCGGCTGAACCGTGTGACCGTGACCCCCGGCGCGACCTCGATCCGCGCGGTCTCGTGGTAACCGCGGGACGTGTAGAGAGTGACCGCCGGGGTGTTCGCCGTACCGGTCGACACCAGGCTCGTCCGCCGCGGCTCCACCTTGTCGAGATGGTCCAGCAGTGCCCGTCCGTGGCCGCGGCGGGCGTGCGCGGGGTCGACGATCAGCCGAGTGATGTCGACGGTGTCGTCGTCGGGCAGCTCGTACGCGACCGCGCCGACCAGGGTCTCGTCGTCGTACCGGCCCAGCCAGTGCTCGGTGGACGCCATCAGGCCGTCGAGGTCCTCCTGCAGCGGCGGGATGCCGTCGAAGCCGATCAGCTCGGCCTCGACGGCGTACGCGCGATGCTGGATCTCCAGCAGCCGTTCGGCCAGGGCGCGGTCGGTGACGTCGAGGGGTTCGATCACGCACGCCAGTATCCCAGCGCCTTCACCCGGTGCTTCGGCAACGGCCAGGTCCTTCAGGACGTACGAGGTGAGCGTCCGCGTGGTCGGCCGTTACGCCACACCTTGTTGCCTTGTAAGTTGGCCCCTACCTAACTGAAGCGAGGACTGCAGTGAACGCTCGGGTCTTCCGGGACGCTTACGGCGTACCGCACCTGCACGCCGGAGACCCGTTGGCGCTGGCCTACCTGCAAGGCGTCGATGCCGCCCGGGACCGGGCCTGGCAACTGGAGCTCCAGCGCCGCCGGTTCCTCGGCACGTGCGCCGAGTTCGTCGGCCCGGAGGAGGCGCCGTGGGACGTGTTCGCCCGCCAGTCCCGGCTCGCCGACACCGCGCAGCGCTGCTTCGAGTCGCTCGACGACGACACCCGCGAGTGGATCGAGGCGTACGTCGCGGGCGTCAACCACGCGATGCCGGCCGGGGCCGCCCGCGCGCCCGAGTTCGGGCAGACCGGCCTGACGACCCAGGAGTGGGAGCCCTGGGCCCCGCTCGGGGTGTGGCTCTCGATCCACATCTTGTTCGCCGGCTTCCCGACCAAGCTGTGGCGCAGCCATGTCGCGCGGCACCTCGGCGACGAGGCGATCGACCTGTTCTCGTCCGAGGGTCCGCACACTGCGGGCAGCAACGGCTGGCTGATCCCCGGCTCACACACGGTGTCGGGCCAGGCGATCATCGCCGGCGACCCCCACCGGTACATCGAGAGCCCGGGCATCTACCAGCAGATCCGGCTCACCTGCCCGGAGTTCGACGTGCTCGGCCTCGCCGTACCGGGTGTTCCGGGGATCGCGCACTTCGGCCACACCGGCACGGTCGCGTGGGCGATCACCAACGCGATGTCGGACTACCAGGACCTGTACGCCGAGCAGCTGCGGCGGACGGGCTCGACGGTCGAGGCGCTCGGCCCCGACGGCTGGAAGCCGGCATCCGTGCACACCGAAGTGGTCGCGGTGGCCGGCGCCGACCCGATCGAGGTCGAGGTGATCGAGACCGAACGGGGTCCGGTGATCATCGACACCGCCGAGCAGACCGTCAGCCTGCGGTACCCGCCCCGGGTGACCGGCCGGCTCGGCTTCGAGGCGATGCCGAAGTTGCTTCGGGCAACCACTGTCGCCGGCCTCGACGCCGCCCTCGAGGCCTGGGTGGAGCCGGTCAACGTCGTGCTGGCGGCGGACACGTCCGGCGGCCTGCTGCACCGGATCGCCGGCCTCGTGCCGGCGCGTGACCACGCGAACCGGTTGCGTGTCGTTCCCGCCTGGGCGCCGGAGCACCAGTGGCAGGGCTGGCACGAGTCGATGCCCCGGGCGGCCGTCGACGGTCCGGCGGTGATGGCGAACGCACGCGAACTGGCCGCACCGCTGGGCGTCGAGTTCGCGGCGCCGCACCGCTCCGGCCGGATCCGCGCCTTGTTGACGGCGCGATCGGCCTGGTCGGTGGACGAGATGCCGTCGATCCACACCGACACCTACCTCGGCTCGGCGGGGAGTGTGCTGGATTTGCTGGGAGGCCTGGTGGAGCTGTCGCCGGAAGCCCTTTCCCTGCGCACCGAGCTGCTCGCGTGGGACCGGCACATGGACGCCGCGAGCACGACCGCGTCTGCGTTCGCCGCGGTGCGCAAGGCTTTGGTGACCCGGCTGGCCGACCACTTCGGCGTACTGGAAGGTGCTGCCGGGTGCCCGGAGCTGTTCCTGCCCTGGATCGACATCCTCACCCAGACCTCGTACGCGCTGGAGAACCTGCTCGGCACCGACCTGCTGCCCGAAATCGACGTGAGCTGGCTGGCCCGGGAGGCACTCGAGGAGGTCGCCGCACGCAAGCCGCGGCCGCCGTGGGGTGAGACCCACCAACTCGCACCGCTGCACGAGCTGCGGTTCCCGGTGTTCGCGCCGGGCGAGGAGCCGATGGACCTCGGGCTGTCGGGCGATCATCACTGCGTCCTGTCGACGTCGAGCCTGCCCGGTCTCACCGACGTGTGCGTCCGTGCTTCGGCGGCGCGGTACGCCTTCGACCTCGCGGACCGCTCAGCCAGCGGCTGGGTCGTCCCGCTGGGGGCATCCGGCGTCCCCGGGGATCCGCACCACCACGATCAGCTTCCGCTCTGGCTCCGCGGGCGGCTCGCACCCGTGCAGGGGGAGCTCACCCGGGTGCAGACCTCGTTCGAGCAGGTGGTCGACGGCTTGGGTGCGGTGCGCATCGTCGAGGCGGATCCGGACCGCGACCTCGACCTGATCCACAGCTGGCTGTCGGCCGAGCGGGCGCAGTTCTGGGGCATGGGCCACCTGTCCCGGGACGGAATCGCCGAGATCTACCGGTTCCTCGACTCGGTGCCGACGCACCACGTGTACCTCGTCCACCTGGACGACGTACCGATGGCGCTGCTGCAGACCTACGACCCGCAGGCCGATCCGGTCGGGGCGGCGTACGACGTCGTGGCCGGCGACCTCGGCCTACACTTCCTGATCGCGCCCGGCGCCCCGCGCCCCAACTTCACCGGCAACCTGCTCGCGGTGGTCGGCCGGTTCGTCTTCGTCCACCTGGGCCACCCCCGCGTCGTCGTCGACCCCGACGTCCGCAACGACCGAGCCATCGACCGCTTCCACCGTCAGGGCTTCACTCCCGGCCCCGAGGTCAAGATCACCCTCCCCGACGGCACCGTCAAGGACGCCCAACTGGCCTTCCTCACCCGCGAGCGCTACCTGTCCGCTAGTCCTTGACGGCCAGCACGGCGGCGATCAGTCGCTGCCAGTCGGTCAGGTCGTCCACGAAGTGCGGGTTGCGCCACTCGACGGCCGGGACCAGCCCCGGCTCCAGGACGGTGAAGCCGTGGCCGAGCAGGTCCAGGATCTGCTCGTCGGTGCGCCACCGGCCGCGGCCGAGCGATCCCTGCAGGACCTGCTCGAGCTCCTGGCTGCGCGGGTCGTTCTCACTGCGGAAGTGACTGATGAACACGTAGCTGCCGGACGGGATCCGCTCGGCCCAGAACCTGACCAGGCCGGCCGGGTCCTCGTCGTCGTTCACGTGGTGCAGGGTCGCGCTGAAGACGACCGCGACCGGCTGCCCGAAGTCGATCAGCCGGCGGGTGTCCGGGTGGTCGTAGATCGCCTTCGGCGTCCGCAGGTCGGCCTGGATGACGGTGGTGTTGCTGTTCTCGGCCAGCAGCGCGCGGCCGTGCGCGAGCACGATCGGGTCGTTGTCGACGTACACGACCTTGGCCTCCGGGTCGTACCGCTGGGCGACCTGGTGCACGTTGTCGGCCGTCGGCAGGCCGCTGCCCAGGTCGACGAACTGCCGGACCCGGCTGTTCGAGACCAGTTCGCGGATCGCCCGGATCAGCGCGGCCCGGTTGTCCAGCGCGATCTGCCGGGAGCCGGGCAGGTCGTGGACGAACTTGTCGCCGAACGCGCGGTCGACGGCGAAGTTGTCCTTGCCGCCGAGCAGGTAGTCGTACGTCCGCGCGATACTCGGCTTGCTCATGTCGAAGCCCGGGTACGGCGCCTTGTCCGGCACCTGCTCGTGTCCCTCGGCCATCGCGGCGGTCCTCCGTTCCGGAATTGACCTCAATCACTCTAAGCGATACGGGGACTACGCCGTCGCCGCCCCCGGCCCGTCAGCCGCCCTGACGCGCAGCCAGCCTCGATCGGCGGCCTTGACGCCGGCCTGGAACCGGCTGCGCGCGCCCAGCCGGTGCATGATCTGGGCGACCATCCGCCGGACCGTCCGCACCGAGATGCCGAGCTGGTCGGCGGCGACCTCGTCGGTGCTTCCCAGGGCGAGCAGCCGCAGCAACTCCTGCTCCCGGACGGACAGCTCGGTGTCGTCAGGCAGCTCGTCAACCGAGAGCGGCACGGCGTCCGGCCAGATCCGCTCGAAGAGCTCGACGGCCGTGGTGACCACACCGGTCAGCCGCAGGACGGCGACACTGCCGTTCGCCGTGTCCGCAGGCAACACGGCGACCGAGCCGTCGATGACCAGTGCGTTCATCGGAACGTACGGCACGGTCCGCACGGCGACACCGGCGAGCGACATCGCGCCCAAATGCCGACCAGCGGTGGGAGCGGTGCGCGCGGTGTCGGGGTACAGCGCCCGGTAGCGCAAACCTGGCCGGACCTCGCGCGGACCGAAGCCGGGACCGGCCGGGGCGAGGTTGCTCATCGCGATCACCTCGTCCTCGGCGGTCGCCAGCAACTCGGCGATGCCGCGGTGGGCGGGGATCTGGTGGAATCCGTGCGGGCGGTTCAGCGTCGTGACAGTCAGGTGACCGTTCATGACGCACAGGATCCGCCGCAGCGATGACATTTTGATGACACGCGGGCCACGGCGGGCTCGGAGCATGCATGCCGCAGCGGCCGTCGGGTTCCGGCTCGACGGCCGCTGTGGTGGTTTCGAGGCTGTCGGTGACCTGGTCTGGCCGCCCTGTCACCGGGTTGGTCAGCCGAGAACGGACTTCTTCTCGTCCCTGGTGTGGAGGTCGCGGCCGGCCGGATGCCGCTCGCGCGATGCTTCGTGCACAGCGTGCTCAGTGGTCCGTGGTGCCGGGCACACCGGGCCGCGGCGGATCGGACCGCCACCCAGCCTGCGGCTCTTCCACTGCTTCTCTTCGTAGTCGTAGTAAGTGTCGACGCCTCCGACTGTCATCCCTGCCCTCCCGTCAACCCCCGCTACCCCTGCTGGCGGATTCCACAGTCCGTCACGAGTGGCCTGCGACACAAGCAAATCCGGAAATCCCCACCGACAAACGGATTTGAACAGCCGAATCTGTTCGGTTCCGGCACAAATCTGCGGTGTCAGACGGCGAAGATCGCTACGCCCTGTCCCGACGTCCGGATACCGTCCGGCACCGGATCCGCCGTGCCGAAGGCCATCACCTGGTACGACGGGACACCGTCGACCGGCACCACGAGCTCGTCGGCGGCCAGGTTCACCACGATCCGGAAGCGGCCGCGGGAGACCACGAGCCAGTCGCCGCCGGCGTCGTACGCGATGCCGGCCGAGGCCAGCCGGTCGTCGCGCAGTTCCGGCGTCCGGGCCCGCAGCGCGAGCAGGTCGCGGTACCAGGCGAGCAGTTCGGCGTGCGGCGGCCGGTCCAGCTCGGACCAGTCGAGGACCGAGCTGCGCCAGGTCTCCGGGTCCTGCGGGTCCGGGATCTCGTCGGCGTCCCAGCCGTGCTCGGCGAACTCCCGCCGGCGACCGGTCCGGACCGCCTCGGCCAGCTCGGGCTCCTGGTGGTCGGTGAAGTAGCGCCACGGCGTCGACGCGCCCCATTCCTCACCCATGAACAGCATCGGCGTGTACGGCGAGGTGAGGACGAGCGCGGCGCCGATCGCGAGCTGTCCGGGCGTCAGCCCGGGCCGGTCGCCGAGGGCACGGTTGCCGACCTGGTCGTGGTTCGAGATGTAGGCGAGGAACGCACCGCCGCGGTGCCGGGCCGGGTCGACCGGCCGGCCCCAGTCCTGACCGCGGAACGTCGAGTACGACCCGTCGTGCAGGAACACCTGGGTCAGCGTCTTGGCGAACACCCCGGGCTCACCGAAGTCCACGTAGTACCCGGCCCGCTCACCGGTCAGCAACGTGTGCAGCGCATGGTGGAAGTCGTCACTCCACTGCGCGGTCATCCCCAGACCGCCCTCGTCCACCGGCTCGACCATCCGCGGGTCGTTCAGATCCGACTCGGCCACCAGCCCCAGCGGGCGACCGAGCTGCTCCGACAACGCGGCCGTCTCCGACGACAGCTGCGCCAGCACGTGCGTCGGGCTGTCGTCGGCCAGCGCGTGTACGGCGTCCAGCCGCAAAGCGTCGATGTGGAACGACCGGAACCACCGCAGCGCGTTGTCGCAGATCCACCGGCGCACTTCGGTGCTGCCGGTGTCGTCCAGGTTGACCGCCGGGCCCCACGGAGTCGAGTGCTTGTCGGTGAAGTACGGCCCGAACTCGGCCAGCCGGTTCCCGCTCGGCCCGAGATGGTTGTAGACGACGTCGAGGCACACGGCCAGGCCGGCCTCGTGGCACCGGTTGACGAACCACTGCAGCGCTTCCGGTCCGCCGTACGGCTCGTGCACGGCGTAGAGGTGCACACCGTCGTACCCCCAGCCGTGCGTCCCCGGGAACGCGGCGACCGGCATGAGCGAGACCACCTCGATGCCGAGCGCCACCAGGTGGTCGAGGTGCTCCGCGGCTGCCGCCAGCGTGCCTTCGGGCGTGAAGGTGCCGATGTGCAACTCGTAGAACACCGATCCACGAACGTCGCGACCGGTCCAGTCGCCGTCCGTCCAGTGGAAGCGGTCCCCGTCGAACACCCGGCTGAAGCCGTGCACTCCGTCGGGCTGCCAGGCGCTGCGCGGGTCGGGCAGCGGCTCGCTGCCGTCGACGGCGAACGCGTACTCGGTGCCGTGGTGGGCCTCGACCACCTTCCGCTCCCACCAGCCCTCGGCGGCGAAGCGCAGCGGCAGGACGCCGTCGCGCAGAACCAGGTCGACCGACTCGGCGGCAGGTGCCCAGACGCGGAAGGTATGCATTCAGTTCCTTACGAGCAACGCCACCGGGAGGTCCTCCAGCAGCTCATGGATCCGGGCTGCTCCACTACCCACGACACGGCCGGTCAACACGTTCTTCCACTCACCGCTCGGCAACACCACCGTGCTCTCGCCCCATCCACCGAGCCGGTGCAACGCGGCCGGCAGGCGGGTCGCGACGGTGATGACCGCGTCGCCGCGGGCGAAGGCGACCGCGTGACCGTTCGAGGTCGGCAGCGGGGCGTAGCTGCCGGCGAAGGCGTCCGGGTACTGCCGGCGGATGCGGAGTGCCCGCGCCGTGACGAGCAGCTTCTCGTCCGAGAGGTCGTCCGGCTTGGCGCCCTCGTCCAGCCGGCGCAGCCGGTCGATCCGGTGCTGGTAGTCCACCGGCCGCCGGTTGTCCGGGTCGACGAGGGACAGGTCGACCAGCTCGGAGCCCTGGTACACGTCCGGTACGCCGGGCATCGTCAACTGCACCAGCTTCTGCCCGAGCGTAGCGGCCCTGACGAACTCGGCTTGGCGGGCGGCGAAGCGCCGTACCGAGTCCAGCACCGCGGTGTCGGCGAGGACCGACGTGCAGAAGCCGGCGACGGCCTGCTCGTACTCGTCGTCCGGTGAGGTCCAGGTGGTGCGGCGCTTGGCCTCGCGGATCGCCTTGAGGAGGTAGGCCTGCAGACGGTCCTCGGGCAGCGGGCCGTCGTCCCAGGTGCCGAAGAGCGTCTGCCAGAACAGGTACTCCGTGCTGCCGTCCAGCAACGGGCTCCTGTGGTCCTCGGACAACCGCCGCCATTCACGGACCGCCTCCGACCAGGCAGCAGACTGCTCGGACAGCACGCCGAGCCGCGCCCGCACGTCCTCCGATCGCTTGGTGTCGTGCGTGGAGAGCGTCGTCATCGTCTTCGGCCAGTGCTGGTTCAGCCGGGCCGCGTACGCGTGGAACTGCTCCGGCGTGACCCCGAAGTGCTCCGGATCGCCACCGACCTCGTTGAGCGACGCGAGCCGGAACCAGCGGTAGAACGCGGTGTCCTCGACCCCCTTGGCCATCACCGGACCGCACGTCTGCTGGAACCGGACGATCAGCTCGTGCCGGGCGTGCTCGTCGATCCGGCTCGCCGTCCCGGTCTCCCGGCCGAGCAGCAGGTCCTGGACGACGTCCAGTGTCTCCCGCCGGTCCGCGTCCAGGTTCTCCCGTGCCTTCTCGGCCGCCCGCTCCAGTGCCCGCACCGCTGCCGGTCCAGGCTGCTCTCCCGGTACGACGTACGCCCGGTAGATCTCGAAGTGGACGAGCAACTCCACCACGACCTCGTGGAACGCGCGCCGAGTGTGGTCGCGCAGGCGGACGTCGTCCTGGCAGATGCGGGCGAGCAACTCCACCAGCCGGTGCACCTCGGCGTACTGGCCGTGCTGCACGACCTCACGCTTCGCCTCCTCCACCACGGGCGCGAAGTCGGCCGGCTCGCCGGTCAGCTCGGAGTGAAACGCTGCGAGTGGTGCCGCACCCGCCGGGTCGACGAAGAGGCCGCCGACGCGCAGCAGGGCGTCGTACCCGGTCGTGCCGGCGCAGGGCCAGTCACGGGGCAGTTCCTCACTGCCTTCGAGGATCTTCTCCACCACGACCCACGCGCCGCCGGTCCGTTCGGCCAGCCGGCGCAGGTACCCCCGCGGGTCGGCCAGGCCGTCCGGGTGGTCGATGCGGAAGCCGTTGAGCTTCCCCTCGTGCAGGAGCTCGAGCAGTAGTTCGTGCGTGGCTTCGAAGACCTCCTGCGTCTCCACCCGGACAGCCGCGAGCGTGTCGACGTCGAAGAAGCGCCGGTAGTTCAGTTCCTCGTCGGCGACCCGCCAGTGGGCCAGGCGGTACCACTGCTCGGTCACCAGCTCCGCGATCGGCAGGTCCTCGGTGCCCGGGCGCAACGGGAACTCGTGCTCGTAGTAGCGCAGTACGTCGCCGTCGATCGAGAGCTCGCCGTCCGCGAGCACCTTGCCGATCCGCTGACCCAGCACGGCCATCAGCAACGGCTGGTTCCCCGAACCCCAGTCGACGTCGAACCACTCCGCGTACGGCGACCCCGGCCCGTCCCTCAACACCGACCACAACGCCTTGTTCAGCCGGGCGGGCGTCGGCACCGCCACGTGGTTCGGGACGACATCGGCCACCGCACCCATCCGGTGCTCGGCCAGCCGCGCGGCCAGTCGGTCGAACGCGGGCCGTCCGCCGGCCGGCTCGGACAGCCGGCTGTGGTCGACGACGTCGTACCCGTGCAGGGAACCGGGCGCGGCCTGCAGGATCGGGGACAGGTAGGCGTGCGAGATCCCGAGGCTGTGCAGGTACGGGACGGCCGCGGCCGCGTCGTCGAACCCGAAATCGGCATGCACCTGCAGCCGGTAGGTCGCCTGCGGAACCTGGCTCATCCGGCCGCCTGCCGCAGGCGGGTCAGGACCAGCGTGCTGCGGGCCTCCAGCCGGATCGTGCTGCCGGCCGGGTGCGGCTCGTCGTCGGAGCCGTTCTTCGCCGTCGTCGTGTCCACCACCACGCGCCAGTCGTCGCCGTACTCCTTGGGCGGGAGAAGGAAGTCGAGCGGCTCGTGATTGCTGTTCAGCAGGATCAGGAACGAGTCGTCCACCACCGGCTCCCCGCGCGGGTCCGGCTCCGAGATCGCGTCGCCGTTCAGGAACACGGCGATCGCGCGGGCGTCGTCCCGGGTCCAGTCGCCGTTCTGCATCTCGGTGCCCATCGGAGTGAACCACACCAGGTCACCGAGGCCGTCGACACCGGTGTCGCCGTGGAAGAACCGGCGCCGGCGCAGCACCGGGTGATTGTTGCGCAGCCGGACCAGCGAGCCGGTGAACTCGAGCAGGTCCTTCTGCGCGTCGGTCAGCTCCCAGTCGACCCAGGCGATCTCGTTGTCCTGGCAGTAGACGTTGTTGTTGCCGCCCTGCGTGCGGCCGAGCTCGTCGCCGTGGGCGATCATCGGCACGCCCTGCGAGATCAGCAGCGTGGTGAGGAAGTTGCGCTGCTGCCGGGCCCGCAGCTCGAGCACCTCGGCGTTGTCGGTCTCGCCCTCGACACCGCAGTTCCAGGAGCGGTTGTGGCTCTCGCCGTCCTTGCCGTCCTCGCCGTTGGCCGCGTTGTGCTTGTCGTTGTACGACACCAGGTCGCGCAGGGTGAAGCCGTCGTGGGCGGTGATGAAGTTGATGCTGGCCAGCGGGCGGCGGCTGTCGTCCTGGTACAGGTCCGACGACCCGGTCAGCCGGGACGCGAACTCGGCCATCGTGTACTTCTCGCCGCGCCAGAAGTCCCGCACGGTGTCGCGGTACTTCCCGTTCCACTCCGTCCACAGCGGCGGGAAGTTCCCCACCTGGTAGCCGCCGTCGCCGACGTCCCACGGCTCGGCGATCAGCTTCACCTGACTGACCACCGGGTCCTGCTGGACCAGGTCGAAGAACGCCGACAGCCGGTCGACCTCGTGGAACTGCCGGGCCAGCGTGGCCGCAAGGTCGAAGCGGAAGCCGTCGACGTGCATCTCGGTCACCCAGTACCGCAGCGAGTCCATGATCAGCTGGAGCACGTGCGGGTGCCGCATCAGCAGGCTGTTGCCGGTGCCGGTGGTGTCGTAGTAGTGCCGCTTGTCGGCGTCCACCAGCCGGTAGTACGCCGCGTTGTCGATGCCCTTGAACGACAGTGTCGGGCCGAACTCGTTGCCCTCGGCGGTGTGGTTGTAGACCACGTCGAGGATGACCTCGATGTCCGCCTCGTGCAGCGCCTTCACCATCGTCTTGAACTCGGTCACCTGCTGGCCGCGGGTGCCGCCGGCGGCGTAGTCGTTGTGCGGCGCGAAGAAGCCGATGGTGTTGTAGCCCCAGTAGTTCGACAGCCCGCGCTCCTGCAGGTGGCCGTCCTGGGCGAACTGGTGGATCGGCATCAGTTCGATCGCCGACACCCCGAGCTCCTTGAGGTGCTCGATCACGGCCGGGTGACTCATCCCGGCGTACGTGCCGCGGATGTCCTCCGGCAGCGCCGGGTGGGTCTTGGTGAGGCCCTTGACGTGCGCCTCGTAGATCACCGTCTCGTGGTACGCGTGCCCCGGTGGGCGGTCGGTGCCCCAGTCGAAGAACGGGTTCGTCACCACCGACAGCATGGTGTGCTCGCGGTTGTCCATCGTGTTCAGCTCGTCCGGCTTGCCGAACCGGTAGCTGAACAGCGACTCGTCGCCGTCGATCTGGCCGTCGATGGCCTTCGCGTACGGGTCCAGCAGCAGCTTCGACGGGTTGCACCGGTGCCCGTCGGCCGGGTTGTAGGGCCCGTGCACCCGGAACCCGTACCGCTGCCCGGGCTCGATCGACGGCAGGTACGCGTGCCACACGAACCCGTCCACCTCGGTCAACTGCACCAACTGCTCGGCCCCGTCGTCGCCGATCAGGGCAAGATCAACACGCTCGGCAACCTCCGAGAACACCGCGAAATTCGTCCCGGAGCCGTCGTACGTGGCGCCGAGGGGATAAGAACGACCAGGCCATTTCTGCACCTGATGACAGTAGCCACCTCCACCCCCATCGCATGCATGGCGGGGTGATTTGCTCCTGAGAGTTCACCCACGTGCGCCGGACCGCTCACCACCGCGGCCCGGCGCACCGGATCGATCAGTCGGAGCAGGCCACCGGCTCGTCGAAGTGACCCGGAGTCCCCGGGTACGCCGGCCCGACCGCGTGGGTGTTGTAGTCGGGGTTGTAAGCGAAGGCGAGCTCCCGATACGCCGACGTGCCGGCCGTCGTGACGTCGGCGGCTGTCCGGCCTGCGCCCGACCCCCACGCCACCGTGGTGAGGAAGTCGCGCATCGCCGGTGAGTGCTGCCGGACGTCGTTGAATCCGCCGTACGCCGCGTTGCAGTGCGTGTACAGGTTGTAAGCACCGTTCCAGTCGATCAGCCGGTCACCCGGGTTCGGCCCGTTCTGGGCCACGTCGGCCTGCATCACGTCCCGGTCCCAGCCGCCGTAGATCCAGTCCGTGCCCTGGTGATGGCTGTTGTTCGCCAACGTCGCCGGGTCGGCCGTGTCGTCGTCCTTGCCGGTCAGCTGGAACCACAGGCACGGGTCGACCGTGGCCCCGTCGGTCGTGACCGGCCAGTCGCCCGGTGCACAGTTGCCGGGGAAGGAACCGCGCGGGTTGAAGTCGAGCAGATCCGACCCGGCCACGTCCTGCTTGGCCGCGTCCGACTCGCCGACGCCACCGAAGACACGGTCCACGAATCGGTCGTTCGTCCCGCGCGCGTCTGGGTCGAACACGCCGTCCTTCAGGCAGTCGGGTGTCGCCCCGTCCAGCACCGGGTCACAGCCCTTGCCGCCCCACAGCACATCCTCGCCGTCGGCACCGAAGACCTGGTCGCCGCCGCTGTCGCCGTTGGCGAGGTCGTCGCCGTACCCAGCGTGGATGTTGTCCGCGCCGGCACCGCCGCGAAGCCGGTCGCGGCCGCCCTCGGCGATGCCGTCGTGCGGCATCTCGGCGGCGGCCACGGCGCCGATCCACTGGTCGCCGTCGACGTCGTGCTCGAGGTCCACCCGGCGGTCGTACGCCGTCCGCCGGAAGCCGACGTAGGTCTCGGCCGGCGGCGAGCTCATCGTGAAACTGAACTGGGCCGGGCTGTCGCCGGTGTCCAGGTACTGGTTCACCACGCCGCCGCGGTCGCCGAGGATCGCGTCCTCGCCGTCCTCACCGAAGACGGTGTCGTCACCGAGCTCGCCGTACAGGTCGTCGTCGTCCTGTCCGCCGAAGACGGTGTCGTCGCCGTCCTGACCCCAGACACCGTCGTCGCCGGCTTCGCCGTACAGGGTGTCGGCGCCGAACGCTCCGGCCACCTCGCATGTCGCCTGCGCCTCCGTGCAGAACCGCGTGCTCGGGTCACCTAGATCCGGATCGTGTGTCCGGGCCACCGTCGCGTCGGCCGGTGGCGTCCCGTTCGGGTAGCGGTCCGCGTAGACCCGCTCGGTCGCACCGGTGATGGTCCGCATCAGCGACCCGTTGTCACCCAGTACGACGTCGTCCGCGCCGTCGGCCTCGATCGTGTCACCGGTGTCGCGGAAGCCCTTGGCCGAGCTGCCGCCGATCAGATCGTCCTGACCGTCGGGTGCGGTCGCACCCTCCAGCAGGGCGGCCGCGCTCGCCGTACCTGGCCAGCCCGGGTCGGCGAGCGGCTGCACCGTGGTGAACGGTGAGTCACCGGCCAGCGACAGGTCACCCCGCATCACGTCCGCGCCACCGTTGCCCTCGGCATAGTCCGCGCGGGCGCCGCCGGAAATGAAGTCGCCACCGTCCTGGCCGTACAGGACGTCCACACCGTCACCGCCCGAAATCCGGTCGGCCCCGAACCGGTCGGCCGGTGGCAGTGCCGCGAGGTCGTAGCGACTCACGATGCGCGCGGCCATCGGCGCACCGCCCTCGGTGCCGAGCCGGACTGTCGCCCGCGTCGGCGTCTGACCGGCGGCGGGCCGCAGCACAGCGGCGTTGTCACCGGTGACCACGTCGTCGCCCGGCCCACCGAAGACGGCGTCCGCGGTGTCCTGCTGGCCGGTCGAACCGCTCAGCGGAGTAGAGCTGCCACCGACCAGGTCGTCGTCGCCCAGGTCGCCTTCGACCCAGTCGCTCGCCTGACCACCCTCGACGTAGTCGTCGTCTCCGTCACCCTTGGCCCGGTCCGCCCCGCCCTGGCCGTAGAGCACGTCCTGACCGTCGCCACCTGACACCTGGTCGTTGCCGGACGTGTTCGCCACCGGAGTCAGCCCGAGGTCGAGCAGCGTCACCACGTGTCCGCTCTGGAAGCCGCGCTGCCTCGTGACCGGGGTCGTCGCGGCCGGATCGGTGGTCAGCGCGAGGACCGCGTTGTCACCGGCCAGCAGGTCGGGCCCTTCGTCACCGAACAGCAGGTCACCCGCGTCCGGTCGTCCGACCCCGTCCGCGGCCTCCTCGAACGAGCCACCGGCGATGACGTCCTCACCGGCGTTGCCGTGCACCACGTCGGCGGCGTTGTTGCCCTCCAGGTGGTCGTCGTCGCCGTTCCCGTCCACGACGTCGCTGCCCAGTCCGCCGTACGCCGTGTCGTCGCCGTCGCCACCGCGGATCCGGTCGCCCGAGCCCGCGGCCGGAGTCGCACCGTCGAGGTCCAGCGGTACGGCGAGCTCGCCGACGGTTCCGTTGTCACCGATCAGCCGGTCGTTGCCGAGATCGCCGTACAGGTCGTCGTCGCCGGTGTCGGCGCGGCCGGCCGCGCGGGTTCCGCCGTACACCACGTCGTCGCCGTCACCGCCGGTGATCCAGTCCTTGCCATTGTTGCCTTCGACAACATCCGGGTCGAGACCGCCGTACTGGGTGTCGTCGCCGGTGTTGCCGAAGACCTGGTCAGCCCCGGCGTCGCCGTACAGCACGTCGGCGTCCGAGCCACCCCACACCGAGTCCGCGTCGCCGCCACCGCGCAACGTGTCGCGACCCTGCTGCCCACAGACGAGGTCGTTGCCGCCGGCAAGTTCGGCCAGGTCGTCCGCGCCACCGGCCGAGACCGTGTCCACCGCGGCGCCGCCGATGATCCGGTCGTTGCCGTCACCGGTGCCCTCGCTGGTGGTCTCGCCGACCGGGTCGGAGGTGACCGGCGTACCCGCGGCACACTTCTCCGCGTCGATCCGCTGGTCACCGAAGACCGTCGCGGGCCCGTCGCCGCCGTAGATGTGGTCGTTGCCCAGACCGCCGACAAGAGTCTTCGGGTTGGACTGCACCCCGGCCGGCAACGGCTGCCTCTCGACCGCACGCAGCGGGCCGAACTCCACCCCGTTGACCTTGTCGGTCCCCTTCACGTCACCGACGGCCGCCGGCTCCGCGATCACGTAGTCGTCACCGGGACCGCCGTACACCGCGTCGGTTCCGTAGCCGCCGGTCAGGACGTCGTTCTTGCCGCCGCCCCGGATCGTCGCGCCCTGGTCGCCCAGCGAGTGACTGGTCACGGTCTCGATCGCGTCACTGCCCCAGACCTGGTCGTTACCGGTGCCGGTGTCGACGGTGTTGACCGCGTCCCCGTCGGCCGGACCGGCCGCGTCGACGCCGAACTCGCCCTCGGCCGCCGTGAAGATCCGGTCCGCGTTGGAACCGCCGGTGATCCGGTCGCTGCCACCGTCACCGACCAGCGTGTTCACGCCGGCCTTCCTCGACCCGTCCGGCGCGTCGGCCGCCACCCCCAGCTTGTCGTCGCCGGCGTTGCCGCGGGCCTTGTTCGTGCCGAGGCCGAGCCCGATCGTGTCGTCGCCGGGCAGCGGCCCATCGGCCTGCGTGGTCGGGTCGGCGATCGCCTCCCAGTTGAAGACACCGTCCAGTTTCCTGGTCCCGCCACCGTCCTGGGCGTTGTGCGTCACCGTGCGCTCCACCCGGGCGTTGCCGAGCGACGCGTCACCGCTGACCTTGCCGTCGCCGTTGCCGACCGTGACGGTGTCCTTGCCCGGACCACCGGCCACCACGGCCTTCGAGTCCGCACCGCCGGTGTCACCGGTGACGATGACGTCGTCGCCACCGCGGCCGTCGACGTACGACAGCCCGCGTCCGGTGGTGATCGTGTCGGCCGCCTTGCCGCCGATCACGACCGCGTCCTTGTCGAAGATCGCCGGGCTGTCACCCGCCGCGCCGCCGGTGTCCTTCTTGCCGTCGCCGACGAACGTGATCGCCATCGGCTTGGCGTAGTCCTCGCCGTCGACCACGACCCGCTTCAGGTTCGGGTCGAGGTACTCGCGGCGTTCGCCCAGCATCTCCACCGCGAAGCCGTCGAAGTCGCCGTTGGCACCGCCCGGGTCGGCCGTGGTCTGCGCGTAGTGCAGCGAGACCACCTTGACGGTGTCCTTCTCCACCGCCTCGGCGTCGTTCGACCAGGGCGCGCCGCGCTCGGTGTTCTTGCCGAACTTCCCGGCGAACACCACGAGCGTGTCGCCGACCGTGCCGCCGAGTTTCGGCGGCGGCGGTTCGCAGTCCGGTGCCACCGAGAAGTCGAGCAGGGTCACGTCGGCCAAGGTGAAGCTGAACGACACCGAGAAGATGCTCACGCCGATGGTGACGTACACCCGCAGGAACAGCGACAACCGGCCGCTGACCGTGAACAGGCAGAGCGGGTTGTTCAGCGCCGCGTGCAGGAACTCGCCGACCCGGAACTTGCCGTCCTTGTTCGGGTCGTTCCAGTAGAAGCCGATGGTCAGCCGCACGCCGCCCTCGATGCCGACGGTGATGATCACCGCGCTGACCGCCGCACCGGCCGCGATCTCACCGGTGAGCTGGACGACCGGGAGCGGTGCGCCGGCGTCGTCCACGGTCTTGAAGAACAGGCCGTCCAGGACGTCGACCGCGTCGACCGGCGTACCGTTCTGGGCCGCCTCGACCGCCTTGCGGATGCCGTAGGTGTCCAGGCCGGCCACGATCCGCAGGCTCACCGACGCCGATCCGGCCAGTGTGACGAACACCGGCGGCGGTGCGTACACCGGGCCGAACGACTGCCGCCAGCTGAAGCCGAGGGTGAGCGGGCCGGAGTCGAACTCGACCAGCGTCACGTCGCCGCCCATCAGCAGGTTGAAGGCGGTGGCCGGCTTCTCCAGGATCGGGAAGCTGAACCCGGACTTCTCCGCGTCGCCCTTCTCCGCGGCCAGCCCGGTCCCGCCGAAGACCGGGTGCCCGGCGGCGTTCGGGTTGTCGTTCTTGCTGTTCAGCGCCGACTTGATCTCGGTCGGCGACTTCTCGGTGACCTTGGCGTACATCTTGTCCGCGGTGGTCGGGGAGTTGCTGGTGGTGAGCGCCTTGTCCCCGGCGATCTCGAAATCGCCCAGTGGGACGTAGCAGTCGTTCGGATCGGCCGCGTTGCAACTGGGCAGCCGGTTGATGAACTCGATGACCGCCTTGATCGTGTCGACGAAGTCCAGCTTCGGCCCACCGGCCAGCGTGCTGAACGTCTTCGCCAGCGTCATCAGCGTGACGTCGTCACCCCCGGCCATCCGGCTCAGGTCGGACAGCACCGGGATCGGCGCGTAGAGCGTGTCCATGACCGGCTGGAGCGGTCCGGTGACCCGCTTCATCTCCTTGACCACGTCACCGAGCAGGCCTTCGAAGAACGTGCCGGCGCTGATCCCGACGTCCTTGAAGGCGATGTACGGCGCCGGCGCGGCGTCCGGAGCCTGGTTGTCGAAGGCCCATTTCAGCTGGAAGTTCGCCCGCACCCCCGGGAACGCGGAGTCCACCTCGGCCTGGACGATCCAGTCCAGCACGAACGCGCCCTTGATCGAGACGCCGAACAGACCCTCGGTGGCGCCGAGGTCGGCGAACTTGATCTTCGCGTCCTCGTTCGGCGTACAGGCGGCCTCGTCGCCCTTGAAGCAGCTCCCGTCACCCGGCGCCTTCAGGTCGAGCTGGAACGCTCCCGCGAACAGCGGCAGCGACTTGTCGTGTCCTTCGCCGTCGGCCTTGTCGACGTTGACCTTGATGAACGCCAGCTCGGCGACCATCGTGTCCGGCAGGTCGAAGGCGAGCCCGACCTGTAGCTCAGGCAGGGCCTTGTTCTCCGCGCCCCAGCCGTCGTGGGTGTTGACGAAGAAGCCGTCGTTCCTGGTCAGCCCGAGCCGGAAGTGCAGCGCGAAACCGGCCGCGACGCTGATCCCGTCGGTCCCGTCCGGGCCCTGTCGCAGCGCCAGGCCCGGGATGCCGATGTCCAGCGGGATGTTCGTCGTGTAGCAGGGTTTCGGCGCTCCGGTGTCCTCACACCCCTTGGCGGAGGTGACCTTGCCGCGCTGCGCGGTGAAGTCCAGGAACGCGCCGGTGATCTTGTCCAGCGGGCAGACCTCGAGGGCCTCGGTACAGGTGAAGGTGACCTCGACGTCCGTGGCCGCGATGTTCACCTCGGCCAGCGCGTCCGCGAGCGCGGTGTTGATGAAGTCCGCGAACTCCTTGGAGTTCGCCGGCCGGCCGCCGCCGGGTAGCTCGTTCCAGATCGAGGCCCGCAGTTTCGCCCGCAGGTCTCCGATGAAGTCGGCGCCCTGCTGCAGGTCCGCGCCGATCAACGGGAGCTTGCCCTGCAGGCTCGCCGTACGGAACGCCTGCTCGACCGCGGCCAGGTAGCCCTCGATCCCGTCACCGAAGTTCGTGAAGTCGAGCAGCGCGGCGGCGAGCCGCTCGTCCAGGTCGTCGGGCAGCTGCAGTTCCTTCAACGCGTCGTCCGGGGCCGGAAGGCTGTCGTCGAGGTCGACCAGGTCGGCCGGGTTCGTCGAGTCCGGCACCCGCAGCGCGATCGTGCCGATCGGCGCCCAGCCCGCCTCGGTGCCGGTGTTGTTCAGGTAGATCGGCAGGTTGCCGCAGACCATCAGCGGCGTCGTGATCGACTCGCCACAGGTCACGGTTGCGTTGGTGGCGTTGAAGTTCACGCCGACCGCACCGAGGAAGTCGCTGAACGAGACCGGGGTGTCCGCGGTCGCGCCGGACTTCGCCAGCGCGATGCTCAGATCCGCCTTGGCCTGCGCCTTCTCCGCGGCCGGGGCCCCGGCCGCCGGGTTGCCGAGCGCGATCGACAACGGGCCGACGACGCCTCGGATGACGCCGTTGTCCAGCTTCGCCTTCGCGCCGATGCTGATCGAGGAGTCCTCGAGCACCTTCAGCGCAGCGGCGTCGGCCGGGCCTTCACCCGCGGCGAGCGGGAGGACCAGGCCGACCTTGATCCGGCCGTCGACGTCCACCTGGGCCAGTCCGGACGCCTGCGCACCGGCGAACGTCTGGTTTGCGCCGTTGAGGCTGCCCAGCGACAGCTTCACCGGCGACGCGGCGCGGTAGTTCCGCTTCCAGTCGACGTCGAGCACCAGGTTCGGCTTGCCGTCCTTCTCCAGGTACCGGAACTTCACGCTGTCCGTGCCGAGCGCCTTGTTCAGCAGCGCGACCGCGTCCTGGATGCTGTCCGGCGTGTTCGCCAGCAACTGGTCGGTGACGTCGTCCAGGGCCGACCGCATCATGTACGCCGTACCTGCCGCCGGAACCGACTCCCACGGCTTGGTCAGCGTCAGCGTCTTCCCGTCTGGCGACACGGACTTCACGATCGCCACCTGGCTGCCGACCACGATCGACCGGCCGGCCAGCGACTGCCCGAACACGGCGTCACCGGCGCGAGTGGCGTCGGTCAGCGTGCCGGCCGCGTAGGTCACGCCCGCTCCGGCGTTGGACTCGTCGCTGACCAGCAGGTCGCGCAACGACTTGCCCAGGCCCGGGATCGCCTGGTCGTACACTCCCGAACCGGCACCGGGGTTCGCCTCGGCCAGCTGCTCGGACAACGTCTGCAGCGTCTTGATCAGCGCGGTGAACAGCGCCTTCGGGTCGTCCGCGTCGAAGTCGAGACGGAAGATCTCGGCCAGGTCGGCGGTGTCGAGCGAGAGCGTGTCCGGATCGGTAAGATCGGTCCACTTCGCCGTGAACGTCGTGGTCGCGCCGGCGGGCAGGAACTGTTCCGCCTCGGGGACGCTGACGGACAGGTCGCCGTACCCGCGGACGTTCACGTCGACGTCCAGCAGCGCGGCGGGCGAGTCGACGAGCTGCTTGAAGAGCTCCGAGATCCGCAGATCGCCTTGGGGCTTGAGTCCCACGGTGAGCATGTGGCCGGTCGGCGTACCGGCGGGGCAGGTTTCGGCGAGCGACGAGTTGCAGACCTTGAGCTGCCCGTTGACCTTCACCTTGAAGAAGCCGGCGTTGGCGGTCAGGTCCACTGCGGTGTCGATCGGGAAGTCGGCCGAGAACAGCGGCGAACCGGTCCGGATCAGGACGCGGTCGGTGTTCAGCGGCAGCGACGGCACGACGCTGTCGAGCGGTCCGTTGTGCTGGGTGAACGGGCAGGCCTGGGTGCTGCCGAGGAAGCCGATGCAGTCGTTGCCGGTCTTCGGGTCCTGCAGGTCCAGCACGAGCGTCAACGCGGCGCTGAACGACGGCGTGACCTTCGCGAACGTCTGGTCCGCGTTGGCATTGACGATGCCGTGACCGTCCTGATCGATCCGGTTCGCGAACGTGACCGCGCCGACGTGCGGTTCGGCGCCGGCGATCACGTACGGCGTGTCCTTGGCCGGCGCACCGCCGATCCAGTCCTGCTTCAGCGTGATCGTGCCGGCGTCGTTGGCGGCCACCTCGCCGGCCGACGTACCGGCGACCACTCGGCGGCCGAGCCACTGGTTGGGCTGCCAGCCGGCACCCGCCACGGTGAGCGTCTTCGCACCGTACGTCGCGACCTTGCCGGACGCCTCGATGCTGATCGGGTCGAGGTCGGTCTGCGCACTCGTCCTGCTCATGTTCAGGGTGAGAGCGAGCTTGCTCGCCGTCGCGTCCCAGTCCAGGGTGCTGAGGTCGATGCCGGTCGCGGTGTCGAGCTTCTTCAACAGGTCCTGTAGCGAGGTGAACGTCGGCTTGCCTGCCTGGGCCGGATCGGTGACACCCGGCACGAACCCTGGCTGGCCCGGCGCGGGCACGGTGTTGGCCGCGAGGAAGTCCTTGAGCACCTGGTTGACCTGGATCGCGTCGGCCAGCGTGCCCTTCATGAACGGCAGGTCGAGATCACCGACCGTCGGCAGCGGCCCTTCCTTGTCCGGGTCGAACTTCGCCTTCTGTACGGCGGTGAGCGTGGCGATCACCTGGGCGAGTCCCTCGGCGAGGTCCTGCAGGCTCATGTTCTGGAACCGGCCGACGGTCGCGGCGAGGTCGGGTGCGGTGACGTCCGGGGCGCCGGTGCCGATGTCGTTCCAGTCGACGCCGACCGTCGTACTGATCTCGCTCGGCAGGGCGGCGGGAATCCCGGCCGCGGCGGCACCCAACTGGAAGGTCGCGTGGACGGAGCCACGGGTATTCGGGTCCGAGTCGTCGATCGGGAGCGAGCCCTGCGGGTCGAGGCCAACGCTGAACAGGCCGTCCAGCGAGCCCTGCTGGGCCAGCTCGCCGGTGGCCCCGAAGAAGAGTTTGCCGTCGTTGTCCGGGTCACTGACCGTGCCGGCGAAGTGCGCGTCCACGTCGAGCGTGGAGCCGGTGAGCGAGACCCCCAGGATGCCGATCGCGGCCTGAGCGGTCGCGTTGTCGATGCCGGCGTGCGCGTCGACGTCGAGACGCGGGGTGGTGCTCGACCGGACCAGGTAGACCTTGTCGTCGGCGATGCCGGTCCACACCAGGCTCACGGCGAACCGCGACTTCAGCGTCACCGTGATGCCGTCGGACACCGCCAGCTCGACCTTCGGCGAGGCACTGCTGACGCGCAGGTCCTGCTTGGTCACGGTCTTGTCGACGGTGGCGACGATGTCGAGCTTCTTGCCCTCACCGAGATCGCTCACCGACGTCTTCAGGTGACCGGTGCGGTCGCCGTCGATCGTGATCGGCTCGTCGACCTCCAGGTCGCCGAAGTCGGCGGCCGTCTCGAGTTCGTCGGCGATGCCCTTGGCAACGACGTCGTTGAGCCCGAGCAGGCCGCCCGGACTCGCTCCGACCAGCGGCAGCTGTTCACCCAGCTTGTCGATCGAGGCCAACCCGGAGGTCCACGCGGCGAGGCTGGTCGCCTCACCACCGGCACCGAGAGCCGCGAGCAGGTCGTCCACTCCGGCCTCGGCCGCACGGGCGGGCTGAGGCGTGTAGACGACCAGACCTATCAGGAGGCTGAAGGCGGCGACGACGGCCGTCAACCGCGAGTGGACAAGCATGCGAGCACGACGGACCATCCCCATGGTTCCCACCCCACGCGGCCC
>NZ_SMKR01000104.1 GCF_004348725.1 Kribbella turkmenica | reverse complement strand
CCCCGACCCCGATCCCGTCGCCGGCTCCGCTGTTCCACCGCACCTCACCCTCGCAGGATCGGGGGAACCCGGACCGGTGGCGACCGCGGCGCCGGCGGGTCCGCGACGGGTGGTGCCGGCGCCGAGGACCACCGAGACACGGGTGCAGCAGGCCCTGGACACCGCCGGCGTGGACCGGACGCTGCCCACCCACCCGGCGATCTCCGAGCTACTGGCCGGTGCGGGTCTGCGTAGTGGCTCGGCGTACTCCGTGCGCGGTTCCTCCGCGTTGGTGATGGCGATGATGGCCGGCCCGTCCGCGGACGGCGCGTGGTGCGGAGTGGTCGGCCTTCCGTCGTTCGGCGCGGAAGCGGCCCGTGGCCTCGGTGTGGATCTCGACCGCCTGGTCCTGGTGCCGGATCCGGAGCACGACTGGCTCAACGTCGTCGCCGCCCTGGTCGACGCCCTGACCGTGGTGGTCGTCCGCCCACCGGGGGAGGTGACGCCGGGCGAGGCGTCCCGGCTCGCGGCCCGCCTGCGAACCCGAGGCGGAGTCCTGATCGCAGTCGGTTCCTGGCCCGGCAGCGAAGCACGCCTGGAGGTCGAGAGCAACGTCTGGACCGGCCTGGGCTCCGGCGAAGGCCTTCTCACCGCCAGACAAGCGACGGTCGTGGTCACCGGCCGCCGGGCCGCCGTGCACCAGCGCAGACACCACCTTTGGCTCCCCGGGCCCGACGGCACCATCCGCCCGGCCGAGTCCACCTCCAGCAGCATCCACTCGCGCGACGACCACCTCACACACTGGCAGGACGAGGCGGTCGGCTGATGAGTGAGCGCGACTGATCGGCCCGGCGGTGGGTGATGGGTGAGCAGGGACTGACCCGCACGATGGTGGTGTGGGTGCCGGACTGGCCGGTGACGGCGGCCGCGGGGGCGGCCGGGCGGTCGCCGGATGAGCCTGTTGCCGTGCTGGAGAAGGGCAGGGTGCTCGCCACCTCCGCTGCCGCCCGGGCCGGCGGGGTGCGGCGGGGACTGCGGGCTCGGGATGCGCAGTCGCGGTGTCCGGAGCTTGTCGTGCTGAAGTACGACCCGGTGATCGACGCCCGCGCGTTCGACCCGGTGATCGGCTGCCTGGAGGCGCTCATCCCGGGGGTCCAGGTGATCCGGCCGGGGATGTGTGCGCTGAAGGCGCGTGGGCCGACGCGGTTCTACGGCGGCGAGTACGCGGCGGCGGAGAAGTTGCTCGACCGGCTCGAGACGTTCGACGTCCCCGGCGGCCGGGTCGGAATCGCCGACGGGCCGTTCGCCGCCGAGCAGGCGGCCCGGTCGAGTCCGGCGCAGACCCGGATCCTGGTGGTTCCACCGGGGGAGTCCGCGGAGTTCCTGGCGCCGTTCAGTGTCGACACGCTCGAGCAACCGGCGCTGACCGACCTGCTCCGCCGGCTCGGGCTGCGGTCGCTGGGTGCGTTCGCGCGGTTGTCTCCCACCGAGGTGCTGACCAGGTTCGGCCCGGACGGCGCCTTCGCGCACCGGCTGGCCCGCGGGTACGACGACCGCCCGGTGGTCGGCCGCGAGGTGCCACCGGAACTCGTCCGCGTCCTCGACTTCGAGCCGGCGGTGGACCGGGTCGACCAGGTCGCGTTCGCGGTCCGGTCGGTCGCCGACGAATTGATCGCCCGGCTGACCGAGCTCGGCCTGGTGTGTACGACGCTGCGGGTCGAGGCCGGCACCGAGTCCGGCCGGATCCACGAGCGCGAGTGGTTGCATCCACGCTGGTTCTCGGCCGCCGACGTGGTGGACCGCGTCCGCTGGCAGCTACAGGGGACCGGTACGGCGACCAGTGAGCTGACGTCACCCGTCGTACGGCTCCGGCTCGTTCCCGAACAGGTCGACCCGGTCGGTGCGCACGTCGACGGGCTGTGGGGCGGCGGGCCGGACGAGCGGATCCACCGGGCACTGTCGCGGGTCCAGAGCATGCTCGGTCATGGGGCGGTCGCGTCGGTGGTGATCGGTGGCGGGCGCGGGATCGCCGAGCGGCAGACCCTGGTCCCGTGGGGTGACCGTCCGGTGCCGGCGCACCCGGCGGATCAGCCGTGGCCGGGGGCGATCGCTGCGACCGGTCCCGGGCGGTGGCCGACGCTTGCGCCGACCACCGTCTTCCCCCAGCCGATTCCCGCGCACGTCCTCGCCGAGGACGGCAGCGAGGTCTCGGTCAGCGCCCGCGGCGCCCTCTCCGGGACCCCCACCGCCTTCCGCCTCGACCCCGGTCCACGAGTTGCCGACAGCAACAAGTTGCACCCGATCACCGCGTGGGCCGGTCCGTGGCTCGTCGACGAGCGCTGGTGGGACCCAGACGCCGAGTCCCGGCACGCCCGCTTCCAGTTCACCACCGCCGACACCCGAGCCTGGCTCTTCACCCTTCACCAGACCACCTGGCAGGCCGAAGCCACCTACGACTGAGCGTCACGCCATACGACTTGAGCGTCAGGTGTGTCGCCGGTTGGTGCTGGTTGGTTGTGGGTGCGGTCGGGATCCGCTCAGGGCCACGGGTGAGGACGTAGACGAACAATCAGGCTCCGGCTCGTTCTCGGCGGACCGCGAGCTCACCCTGGAACCCGGCGAGGCCGCGGACAACGCCACCCGGACGCCGCAGTGGTTCGGCGCCACCCCGCAATCGGCGGGAACTGTCGGTGGTGGGGGTGAGAATGGCGCGGTGGACGAGTCAGCGCAGTTCGGGCCGCTCCGGTGGTCGGCGGGACACCACGGTGCGGATCACAGATTTCGTCGGGCGACGTTCATGGTGGCGGACCTGCGGGACACGCGGTTCGTCGACTGTGACCTGACCGGGGCCAGGACCGTCGACGGGTGCCTGGTCGACGTCGACATCTCCGGATGGGTCAGCAACCTGGTCGTCAACGGCGTCGACGTCACCGAATACGTCGAAGCCGAGCTCGACCGCCGCCACCCCGAACGCGTGCAACTGCGGAACATCCAGAACGCCGACGACTTCCGCGCGATGGGCCACCACCGATCGACTGTGGTCCGAGCTGACGGCCCGCGCCGAGCGTTTGCCCGAGCCAGCGCGCCACGAGCGGGTCGTGGAGGAGTGGTCCCTCGTCGAGACGCTGCGTCATCTCGTCTTCATCACCGATTCGTGGGTGAGCCCCACGATCCTCGACCAGGAGCGCCCGTTCCACCCGCTCGCGCTGCCGCAGACCGCTTACACCCTGCGGACGCCGCCGCGCTCGGCATGAACCTCGACACCAAGCCGTCGCACGCCGAAGTGCTCGAGGCGCGCGCGACCCCGGGTGGCGGTGGTGCACGGTGTCCTCGACGGACTGACCGACGCCGAGCTCGGCCGGCTCTGCCTGCGCTCTCCCGCACCCGGTTATCCCGACGAAGAACGGCACGTCGGCGAATGCCTCGGCGTACTGATGGACGAGGAGTGCGAGCACTACCGGTTCGCCGACCGCGACCTGACCTTGCTGGAATCCGCAGCTAAGGAGCGACGACAGTGATGGTGACCGTGGCTCCGAGCGGGAGCATCGTTCCGGGCGCGGGAGAGACGGCCAGGACGTCGCCGGGGGTGTAGCTGGGGGACTTCGTGATCCGAGTGGTGGGGGTCAGGCCGAGTCTGCGGAGTTCGGCGGCGTAGTTCGCGGCTCCGGTGCCCGGGCCGGATCCGACTGCGTGTCGGAACGTGGGGACGCCGACTCGGTCCGGGACGATCCGGATCCGCTCGAGAATGCGGTCGACCTCCTCTGCGTTCGTGGACGACTCCGCCCAGAACCAAGTGTCCAGCGACGGAATGCGCACGCCGCCTGCGCACGTTCGGGCCCTGTAGACGTTGCCCTCGATGCACGTCGTGCGCCGGCGTTCGGCGGGCACTCCGTCGATCTCGATGGATTCGTCGGCGGTCAGATCGAAGATCGTCGGCTTGCCGCGCCCGACATCCACGCTCTCGACCCCCACCGGACGGGGCATCGCACAAAAGAGGCCGTCCCGCTCCAGGATGGCCGTGTCCTTCTGCGGCGTGCCGCAATGCGTCTGATTCGTGCCCCAATTCTTGGGTACGGCGATGGCCGCGTGGCCGATGCCGACCAGGCGCATGTCCGCGGTGACCACACCCGGACTGACAGACGCGACCGGCGGCGGCGCCGGGTCGGCGCCGGGTGGTCTCAAGGCCAGAGCGGTCCCGCCGGCCGCGGCCACCACAGCCACAGCGGCGGCCACGGACACCAGAACCGTGCGACGCCGACGTACGTGGGCGACGCGGGCGTGCATCGCTTCGAGTGGCGGTGGGCCGACTTCGGTCCGCTGTGCAGTGCGCTCGAGGAGTCCGGTCAATTGGGAGTCGATCATCGGTATCCCCGCAGTTCTGCCAGGTTTGGGTCCTGTGCGAGCGCCTTCACGGCTCTGGACAGCCGGCTCTTCACCGTGCCCGCGGCGACGTCGAGCACCGTGGCCATCTGCTGTTCGCTCAGATGGGCGTAGTACCGCAGGACCACCGCGGTGCGTTGGTCGCTGGGCAGTCGGTCGAGGGCGCGCATCACCGCGTCGGTGTCGTCGATCCCGTTGACCTGGTCGATGCCGGCGTACTCGGGGAGTACTGCCGTCGGCTTCTCACCGGTCCAGCGGCGGCGTCGTCCGGAGAGGAAGGTGTTGATCAGAACGCGGTGCACATAGGCATCTCGGTCGTTGGCCGCTTGGACCTTGCTCCACTTCAGCAGGCACCGTTCCAGCGCGGTCTGGACGAGGTCCTCGGCCTCGGCGTGCGTGCACCCCAGCAGCACCGCGGACCGCACCAGCCCGGGCCAGCGCGCCGCGACGTACTCACTGAAGTCGTCCATCCTCACCTCTCACCCCTATAGACAGCCGAGCCCCGGGAAGAGGTTCCTTCGGTCAGAAGTCGATACGCATGACGGTACGGCGGACGGTCGGCCGGGTGATCTCCCGGAAGCCGGCCTCTTCGAAGGCCTGGCGCGGACCGACATGCAGCTCGCCCCAGGTGATCTGCCTGCCGGGCTGGGTGACCATCGGATACGCCTCGAGCGCGCGGGCGCCGCGACTTCGCGCGTGGTCGATGGTGGCGCGCGCAAGCAGATAGGTGAGGCCGCGACCGCGGAACCCCTTCCGCACGACCATGCACGTGACCGCCCACACGCCCGCATCGTCCTTGTCCTCGATGCGACCGGTCCAGGGGACACGGGAGGTGCGAAGCTTCGGGTACGCCGTCCGCGGCTCGACCGCGACCCAGCCGGCCGGTTCGCCGTCGACGTACCCGACCAGGCCGCTGGTGGACGGCGCGGTGGGGTCGCCGCACGCCGTCTGGTCCTGGAGCATCGCGGTTCGCTCCTCCTGGGTGGAGTCGCGCCAGATCCAGCCGCGGATCTTGAACCGCTGGCACTGGCAGTGGCCCGCGTCCGCCGTGCCGAAGACGGCCTGCAGGTCGGCCCAGGACGCCTCGTTGGCGGGAACGGTGGTCAGTTGCTCCGCCTCGATCGGGGGCATCGCGCTCATGACCGGCAGGCTAGCCCCGGTTGCGGACGTTCTGCGTCCGGAACAATCCGGCACGCCGATCGGTGAAGTCGGCCGGGAACTCGTGTCCCACCCCCTGGCAACCGCTCCACCGCCACACCGAACCAGCCGGTCACAGCGCCTCGGCGCGGGCCTGGAGATAGCGCTGCTCGGGCAGACTCTCGGTGCGGCGGGCCGCCTCCTGGAAGGCCGACCGGGCCGCGGGGAGATCACCGGACAGTTCCAGGAGATGGGCGCGGACGGCGGCCAGCCGGTGGTGGTCCTTCAGCGCGGGATTGACGTCGTCGAGCAGGGCGAGACCTCGGCCGGGACCGTGGACCATGGCGACGGCGACGATCCGGTTGAGCGTGACCATCGGACCGGGTGCGGTCGTCTCGAGGAGTTCGTAGAGCATCAGGATCTGCCGCCAGTCGGTGTCCTCGGCGCGAGCGGCCTGGTCGTGGACGGCGGCGATCGCGGCCTGCAACTGGTACGGCCCGACCGGTGCCGTCCGCAACGTGGACGTGATCAGCTCGGTGCCCTCGGTGATCGCGTCGGCGTCCCACGACGACCGGTCCTGCTCCGGCAGCGGGATCAGCGCTCCGTCGGCGGTCGTCCGGGCCGGCCGGCGCGCGTCCGTCAGCAGCATCAGCGCGAGCAGCCCGGCGACCTCACCGTCGCCCGGCAGCCGCGAGCGCAGCTGCCGGGTCAGCCGGATCGCCTCCGCGCTCAGCTCCACCCGGTGCAGCGACGGACCGGACGACGCGGTGTAGCCCTCGTTGAAGATGAGGTACAGCACGTGCAGTACGGCGGCCAGCCGCGACGGCTGCTCGTCGACCGGCGGCAGCGCGAACCGGGCACCGCGCAGTTTCGCCTTCGCCCGGCTGATCCGCTGCCCGATCGTTGCCTCCGGCACCAGGAACGCCCGGGCGATCTCACTGGTGGCCAGCCCGCCGACCGCACGCAACGTGAGCGCCACCTGCGACTGCGGTGTCAGCGCCGGGTGGCAGCACAGCATCAGCAGCGTCAACGAGTCGTCGGTCGACGGCGCCGGCTCCGGCAGCGGCTCCGCGGCGACCGTCTGCTCGCGACGCGCCCGCGCCGACTCGCTGCGCAGTACCTCGATCCTCCGCCGGGAGGCGACCGTGATCAGCCAGCTCCGCGGACTGTCCGGTACGCCGTCGGCCGGCCACTGCTGTGCCGCGGCCAGCAGCGCCTCCTGGACGGCGTCCTCGCACGCGTCGAAGTCGCCGTACCGCCGGACCAGCGGGCCGAGCACCTGCGGAGCGAGCTCGCGCAGCAACTCCTCGACCGTCACCTCGGCGAACTCGTCACCGCAGTGCGCCGAGGTCCCGGACCGGGCGGATCTCGACGATGCTGAACGGCGCCTCCGGGATCTGCGGGACGATCTCGACCGCGCGCTCCATGCTCTCGCAGTCGAGCAGGTAGAAGCCGGCCAGCTGTTCCTTCACCTCGGCGAACGGCCCGTCGGTCGTCAGCACCCGGCCGTCCGCGATCCGCACCTGCTTGGTGGCCCCGGGGTCGTCCAGCGACTCCGACGCCAGCAGCTCGCCGCGGGCCGCGAGTGCCTCGTGCAACGCGGTGTAGCCGGCCATCCCCTCCCGCTTCTGCTCGTCGGTCAGCGAGTCCCACACCTTGCGGGACTCCGGGTTGCCGTAGATCAGCACCAGGAACTTCACCTGCACTTCTCCCGTTCAGCACAGCGTAAGCAGGCCGAGCATCACCCTTGGGTATCGATAGGGTCACCGGTTCGTCGCAGGCGTAGCGGGAACGGCGCGGGGGCGTTCTGGTATCAGGGGAGAGCCAGGGCATGCCCCGGTGTGGCCGGGCATAAACCTTTCGGCGTGCCCAAGTACAGTTACGACGGGTGTTCAGGGTGAGAGAGGGAGGGGTCGCGTGCCGGAGTTGGAAGTGTCCGACCGGGTACTGACGATCCCGAACGCGCTCAGCTTCCTCCGGTTGCTGGGAGTGCCGCTCTTCCTGTGGCTGATCCTCGGTCCGAAGGAGGACGGCTGGGCGCTGCTGGTGCTCGCCGTCTCCGGGTTCACCGACTGGGCCGACGGCCAGATCGCCCGGCGGATGAACCAGACCACCCGGCTCGGCCAGATGCTCGACCCGGTCGCGGACCGGCTCTACATCTTCGCCACCGTGCTCGGGCTGGCGCTGCGCGACATCATCCCGTGGTGGCTCGCGATCGCGCTGCCGTTGCGCGACCTGCTGCTGACCTTCACCCTGCCCGCCCTGCACCGCCGCGGCTTCAACGCGCTGCCGGTGCACTTCCTCGGCAAGTCGGCCACGTTCTGCCTGCTGTACGCGTTCCCGTTGCTCCTGCTCGGCGACGGCGACAGCACCCTGAACCTGCTCGCGCGGGTGTTCGGCTGGGCGTTCGCGATCTGGGGGACCGGGCTGTACTACTGGGCCGGTGCCCTGTACTTCGCTCAGCTGCGCCACCTCGTCCAGACGGTGAAACCGATCAACGACCCGGCCGGGTAGACCTGTGAACCAGTCCGCACCACCGAAGGACGGCCCACCCAAGCCGCGACGGGTCGATGCGTCGATGTCGCTGCTGAACAACCTGATGGCCCACCCGCTCGACGAGGGGTACGCCGTCGCCGCCCGTTCACGTCCGGCGCAGGGCGGCAGGCCCGCCCGCAGGCGGCACCGGGTGATGATGGTCGCGGCGACGCTGGTGCTCGGCTTCCTGCTCGCCGTCGCCGCCTCGCAGAACTACCGGAGCGCGCCCGAGGCGGAGAAGCAGCGCAAAGAACTGATCACCAGGATCAACCAGGCCGACACCCAGCTGAACACGATGCGCGCCCGGCAGACCCGGCTGGCCGACGAGGTCCGCGGCCTGCAGGCGGCCGGGCTGAGCAACACCAGCTCGGGCGCCGCCCTTCAGCAGCAGCTCGACGCGCTGGAACTGCAGACCGGCGCGATCGCGGCCACCGGCCCCGGGATCAAGGCCGTTGTCGACGACGCGAAGGACGCCGACAAGGAGGGGCGCCTGCTCGACGTCGACCTGCAGCAGCTGGTCAACGGACTGTGGACCGCCGGCGCGGAGGCGATCTCGGTGAACGGTCACCGGCTCACCTCGATGACCGCGATCCGCGGCGCGGGCAGCGCGATCACGGTCGACTACAGCTCGCTGACCCCGCCGTACACGGTGCTCGCGATCGGGGACACCGCCACCATGCCGGCCCGGTTCGCGCAGAGCTCGGGCGGCCAGTGGGTGCAGTACCTGGTCAGCAACTTCGGTGTCCGGATGACGATCACGACGGAGGATTCCTTGCTGGTGCCGGCCGATGCGACCATCGCGTTGCGCTACGCGAAGGTGAGTGGACCGAGATGATCGCCGTCCTCGGACTCGTGATCGGCGTCGTGATCGGCCTGCTGGTCGCGCCCGACGTCCCGGAGTGGGCACAGCCGTACCTGCCGATCGCGGTGGTGGCCGCGCTCGACGCCGTCTTCGGGGCGCTGCGGGCGTTCCTGGACGGGATCTTCGACGACAAGGTCTTCGTCGTCTCGTTCGTCTCCAACGTGCTGATCGCCGCGCTGATCGTCTACCTGGGCGACCAGCTCGGGGTCGGCTCCCAGTTGTCCACCGGCGTGGTCGTCGTCCTGGGCATCCGGATCTTCACCAACATGGCCGCCATCCGGCGGCACATCTTCAGGGCCTGACATGAGTGACGACACACCCGACCCGACCCCCGCGGCCAAGCCGGACCCGGTCGAGCCGCCGCAGCCGGACGAGCCGACGCCGATGCCGCAGCCGAAGAAGCCGCGCACGCCGAACCTGGCGCTGCGCCGGCTGAAGGCCGGCTTCAAACCGTCCCGCGGGCAGGCGATCGTGGCCGTGGTGCTCGCGCTGGTCGCCTGCATGGCGGTCGTCCAGGTCCGGGTGAACCGGGCCGACGACGGCTACCAGAACGCCCGCCGCGAGGACCTGATCGCGATCCTGGACGGCCTCGGCCAGAACACCCGCCGGCTGGAGAGCGAGATCGCCGAGCTGGAGGAGCGGAAGAACTCGCTGTCGTCGAGCGCCGACAAGGCACAGACCGCGCGCGAGCAGGCCGAGGCGCAGGTGCGGGTGCTCGGCATCCTGGCCGGCACGCTGCCGGCGCAGGGACCGGGGGTGCGGATCACGCTGAACGACCCCGACGGCAAGATGACCTCGAGCAACCTGCTGGACGCGATCGAGGAACTGCGCGACGCCGGGGCGGAGGCGATCCAGATCAACGGTTCGGCCCGGGTGGTCGCCAGTACCGACTTCGTCGACGAGTCGCCCGGTATCCGGATCGACGGCCAGAAGGTCAACTCGCCGTACGTGATCGAGGCGATCGGGGAGTCGCACAACCTGGCCGAGGCGGCCAGCTTCCCCGGCGGCCTGGTCAGTGAGGTGACCGGTCCGCAGGTCGGCGGGACGGCCGAGGTGACCGAGCTCGCGCTGGTCCAGATCACCGCCTTGCACGCGCCCGAGGAGCATCGTTACGCTCGCCCGGCGCCCAGCCCGACCAAGTAGCTGTCAAGTAGCTGTCAAGTAGCTGTACTTGAGTGAAAGAGGAACGAAGGTGTATCCCGAAGACCTGAAGTACACGCCCGAGCACGAGTGGGTGAAGGCCGACGGCGACGGCCCCGCGCGGGTCGGCATTACCGACTTCGCGCAGGACGCGCTCGGTGACATCGTCTACGTGCAGCTGCCCGAGGTCGGCAGCAAGGTGCGGGCCGGCGACGCCTGCGGCGAGCTCGAGTCGACCAAGAGCGTCAGCGACCTGTTCGCCCCGGTGAACGGCACCGTGACCGCGGTGAACGAGTCGCTCGCGGACCAGCCGGACCTGGTCAACACCGACCCGTACGGCGAGGGCTGGCTGCTCGACATCGAGGTCGAGGACGCCGAGGAGGTCGCGGCGCTGATGGACGCCGAGGCCTACCAGGCCCAGCTCGGCCAGAGCTGATCCGGCCGGCCGTTCCGGGGGCTGCGGCACCGACCGTAACCGGCTTGGCCGCAACTGATAGGTTGGCCGGACCTCAACCGCTGGTAGAGGGTTGAGGTCCGTGTTTCTGAGTCCACACTTGTTCCTACGGGGTCTATCGAAACGTCGCCGGACCGCCGGCGATCGGGAGGGTCACAGCATGCCGTTCTGCAACCAGTGCGGGCACGAGAACTCCGAGGGCAGCCGCTTCTGCTCGCAGTGCGGAGCGATGCTCCCTGGCGCGGACCGCCCGGCCGCGGCCCCGGCGCCCTCCGGGCCCACTCCCGGTGTCACCGACACCGCGATGCTCACCCCGATCGGTGCCGAGCCGGAGCCGGAGCGCACGGGCGAGCCGCTGTCGGCCGACGACGAGGCCGCGGTCGGCGCGCTGCCGGCCGGGTCCGCCCTGCTGATCGTCCAGCGCGGCCCGAACGCGGGCAGCCGGTTCCTGCTCGACGTCGACGTGGTCACCGCCGGCCGGCACCCGGACAGCGACATCTTCCTCGACGACGTGACCGTGTCCCGCCGGCACGCGGAGTTCCGCCGGGACGCGTACGGCGTGAAGGTCCGCGACGTCGGCAGCCTGAACGGCACCTACGTGAACCGCGACCGGATCGACGAGGTCCAGCTCAGCAACGGCGACGAGGTCCAGATCGGCAAGTACCGGCTCGTGTACTACGCCAGTGGCCAGGCCTGAGCAGTCGCCCGTCGAAGGCCCCGCCGAAGGCCGGGGCATCGGTGAGGTGCTGCGGCTCCTGCAGGCCGAGTTCGCCGACGTCACCATCTCCAAGATCCGGTTCCTGGAGGCCGAGGGGCTGGTGACGCCGGCCCGGACCGCGTCCGGCTATCGCAAGTTCAGTGCCGCGGACGTGGATCGGCTGCGGTACGTGCTGACCGCGCAGCGTGACCAGTACCTGCCACTGAAGGTGATCAAGGAACACCTGGCCGCGATCGACCGCGGCCTGCGCCCGGCGGTCGCCGGCCCGCCGGTCGCGCCGAGCTCGTTGCCGGAGCCACCCGGTCTGCCGGCCGCCGAGGACTTCGGTGCCTACGGCACCGAGCTCAGGCTGACCCGGAACGAGCTCCGGGCGGCCGCGGACATCCCGGCCGAGTTGCTCGACCAGCTCGAGAATCACGGCCTGGTGGTGGCCCGCGGCAACCACTACGACGGCGAGGCACTGCTGGTCGCGAAGCTGGCCGGCGAGTTCGCCCGCTACGGCATCGAGCCGCGGCACCTGCGCCCGTTCCGGACGGCGGCCGACCGCGAGGCGGGCCTGATCGAGCAGGTCACCGGGCCCCGCCGGACCGGGCAGACCGAGGAGCTGGCCGCGTTGGCCGTCCGGTTGCACGCTGCCCTCGTCCGCTCCCGCCTCCCACGCTGACCTCCCACGCCGACCACACGAACGGACAACCCCTCGGCTTGCCGGTTCTCCTGTCTTGACAAGGGCAGAGAACCGGCAAGCCGAGGGGTTGTCGGCTGGAATGTCGATGATGGCGGGCCGGTTGTCCACCGCCGCACCCCGTGGGCCTGCCCGGGGCTGCCCCGCGGAGTAGGCTGAAGGTGTGCGCGAAGTCGACGTAATCGGAGTCCGGGTCGAGATGCCCTCGAGTCAGCCGATCGTGCTGCTCCGGGAGGTCGGCGGAGAGCGGTACCTGCCGATCTGGATCGGCGCGGCCGAGGCGAGTGCGATCGCTTTCGCCCAGCAGGGCATGGAGCCGCCGCGGCCGCTGACGCACGACCTCTTCGCCGAGACCATCCGGGTGCTCGGGCACACTCTCAGCCAGGTCCGGATCGTGAACCTGACCGACGGCGTGTTCGAGGCGATCCTGGTGTTCGACGACAAGACCGAGATCTCCGCGCGGCCGTCGGACTCGATCGCCCTGGCGCTGCGCACCGGGACGCCGGTGTTCTGCACCGAGGAGATCCTGGCCGAGGCCGGGATCCCGGTTCCGGAGAGTGAGTCGGCCGGCACCGACGAGGTGGAGGAGGAGGAAGAGGTCGAGCGGTTCCGCGAGTTCCTCGACCAGGTGACTCCGGAGGACTTCGACAAGAGTTAGCCGGCCCTGTCCGCCGGGGCAGATGTGAACGGTCTGGTACAAGGCACGGCAGGTAACGATTGAGGTCATGGTTGCGACACGCTCCCGGCCGAGGGCGGTGATCGTTGACCCTCCCTGATCGGCGGCTTACCTTGAAGGAGTTGTGGGGTGCTGTCACTCCACGGATGTGACCCGTTCCAGTCGGTACCCAGGGAGGCTCAGGCGTGACACGCACCGGCGACACGGATCTGACGGCGCAGTCGACGTCCGAAGCACACGCCGAGGCGGCCGCTACCGCCGGCGTCCAGGGTCTGCTCTTCGACGACGACCTGCGGCCGATGCCGGAGGACGTCGGGTTCCGTGGTCCGACGGCGTGCGCCGCGGCCGGGATCACCTACCGTCAGCTCGACTACTGGGCCCGGACCGGTCTGGTCTCCCCGTCCGTCCGCCCGGCGACGGGTTCGGGGACGCAACGGTTGTACGGTTTCCGTGACGTCCTGTTGCTGAAAGTGATCAAGCGGCTGCTGGACGCCGGGATCTCGCTGCAGCAGATCCGGACGGCGATCGCGCACCTGAGCAAGCGCGGCATCGACGACCTGACCCAGATCACCCTGATGAGCGACGGGGCGTCGGTCTACATGTGCACCTCGCCGGACGAGGTGATCGACCTGCTGGCCGGCGGGCAGGGCGTGTTCGGGATCGCCCTCGGCGGGGTCTGGCGCGAGGTCGAGGGCTCGTTGTCCGAGCTGCCGACCGAGCGAGCCGACGGTCACGGCGACGACGACCACCACGCGAACGACGAGCTCGCCGCTCGCCGGCGCGCCCGCATGACCGGCTGACGTTCACCCACTTCCGCTCGTGCGCCCACTCACTCGTACATCGCTGCGCGGTGTGTGGGCGACGTTGTTGCTGCCGTTGAACGACGACGACTCGATCGACTTCGCCCGGCTGGCGGCGCAGGTGTCGACGCTGGCGGACACCGAGCTGGCCGGCCTGTACGCGCACGGCACGGCGGGGGAGTTCCAGACCCTGACCGAGGACGAGTTCGACCGGGTCAACGACCTGCTCGCCGCGACCGGCAAGCCGTTCCAGATCGGCGCCAGTCACCCGTCGGCGCAACTTCAGCTGGCGAGGGTACGGCGTGCCGCCGCGCTGGAACCCGGCGCGATCCAGGTGATCGTGCCCGACTGGCTTCCGTTGAACGACCGCGAGGTGTCGGACTTCCTCCGGCGTACGGCGGACGCCGCCGCTGACGTCCCGCTCGTCCTCTACAACCCACCGCATGCGAAGACCCGGGTCCGTCCCGAGTTGCTGCAGCGCATGGCCGACGAGGTGCCCACGCTGATCGGCCTGAAGACCGCCGGTGGCGACAAGGCGTGGTTCGACGAGGCGACACGTCGGGGTTGTCGATCTTCGTGCCTGGCCACTTCCTGGCGAGCATGTCGCTACTCGGTGCGCACGGCAGCTACTCCAACGTGGCTGCGCTCTCGCCCAACGGCGCGGTCCGGTCCGCCGCGTCGCTGGACGTGGAACGCCGGATCGCGGAGTTCCTCGGGCAGCACGTCCTACCTCTGCAGAAGGCCGGGCTGTCCAACCCGGCGCTGGACAAGTTCCTGGCCGCGGTCGGCGACTGGGCCGACGTCGGCACGCGCGTGCGCTGGCCGATGGCGTCGGCCACCCGCGCGCAGGTCGAGGCCGCGCGGCCGGCCGCCCGAGCCCTGCTGCCCGAGCTGTTCGAGGATTCCTGGTAGCCTCGGACACGCCGTACACAGCATTCGGGAGAGACCCGTTGACCCGGGCGCCGAAGGGGCAATTCCTCCCCGGAACCTCTCAGGCCCATGGACCGAGTGCCACAGGCGACTCTGGAGCGCGCAGCGCGTGACAGAGGGGGAGGCGACCGGAAGCACGCCAGCAACGGAGCCTCTAGATGAACAACTCACCCCAGATCTCGGCCGCGTTCGCCGACCGGCACATCGGGCCGCGCCCGGACGAGGTCGCGCGGATGGTCCAGCTGCTCGGGTACGACGACGTCGACGCGCTGGTGGACGCCGCCGTACCGGCCTCGATCCGGTCCGCCGAGGCGCTCCGGCTGCCCGACCCGGCCTCCGAGGTGGACGCGCTGCACGAACTGCGCCAGCTCGCCGCGCGCAACACCGTCGCCACCTCGATGATCGGCCAGGGGTACTACGGCACCTTCACCCCGTCCGTCATCGTCCGCCGCCTGGTCGAGAACCCGGCCTGGTACACGGCGTACACGCCGTACCAGCCGGAGATCTCCCAGGGCCGGCTCGAGGCGCTGCTGAACTTCCAGACCGTGGTCTCGGACCTCACCGGCCTGCCGACCGCCAACGCGTCGCTGCTCGACGAGGGCACTGCCGCCGCCGAGGCGATGACGCTGGCGCACCGGTCGAACAAGAAGAGCAAGTCGGACCGGTTCCTGGTCGACGCCGACTGCTTCGCCCAGACCATCGCGGTCGTGCAGACCCGGGCCGAGGCGCTCGGGATCGAGGTCGTCGTCGCCGACTCCACCGACGGGCTGCCCGAGGGAGACTTCTTCGGCTTCCTGGTGCAGTACCCGGGCGCCGGCGGTGTCGTCCGCGACCTGAAGCCGCTGGTCGCCGCCGCGCACGAGCGGGACACCCTGGTCGCGGTCGCCTCCGACCTGCTCGCGCTGACGTTGCTGGAGGCACCGGGCGAGGCCGGGGCCGACATCGTCATCGGGTCGTCCCAGCGCTTCGGCGTACCGCTGTTCTACGGCGGTCCGCACGCCGGCTTCATGTCGGTCCGGACCGGTCTGGAGCGGTCGTTGCCCGGTCGTCTCGTCGGCGTCTCGGTCGACGCCGACGGTGCCCCGGCGTACCGGCTGGCGCTGCAGACCCGCGAGCAGCACATCCGCCGCGAGAAGGCGACCTCCAACATCTGTACGGCGCAGGTCCTGCTGGCCGTGGTCGCGTCGATGTACGCCGTCTACCACGGTCCCGAAGGCCTGAAGGCGATCGCCGAACGCGTCCACGACTACGCCGGCAAGCTGGCCGCGTCGCTGCGGGGAGGCGGGGTCGAGGTCGTCCACGACAACTTCTTCGACACCGTGCTCGCCCGCGTCCCCGGTCGCGCCGCCGACGTGGTCGACGCGGCCCGGCAGAACGGCGTCTGGCTCCGGCTCGTCGACGCGGACCACGTCGGGATCTCCTGTGACGAGAAGACCGACGCGCACGCGCTCCGGTCCGTGTGCGACGCCTTCGGCCTTCGGTACGACGGTGCCCGCGAGACGCCGGCGTTGCCCGAGGCAGTGCGGCGTACGTCGGACTACCTGACCCACCCGGTGTTCAACACGCACCTGTCCGAGACCGCGATGCTGCGGTACCTGCGCAAGCTGTCCGACAAGGACTACGCGCTGGACCGCGGGATGATCCCGCTCGGTTCCTGCACGATGAAGCTGAACGCGACCACCGAGATGGAGCCGGTCACCTGGCCGGAGTTCGCCGACGTGCACCCGTTCGCGCCGATCGAGGACGCCGCCGGGTACGTGAAACTGATCGGTCAGCTGGAGCGCTGGCTGGCCGAGGTCACCGGGTACGCGAAGGTGTCGATCCAGCCGAACGCCGGCTCGCAGGGTGAGCTGGCCGGCCTGCTCGCGATCCGCGGCTACCACCAGGACCGGGGTGACCTCGAGCGGAACGTCTGCCTGATCCCCGCGAGCGCGCACGGTACCAACGCCGCGTCCGCGGTGATGGCGGGCATGAAGGTGGTCGTTGTCAAGGGCAACGACGATGGCACGATCGACCTGGACGACCTGCGGGCGAAGGCGTCCGAGCACGCCGCCAAGCTGGCCGCGATCATGATCACGTACCCGTCCACGCACGGCGTGTACGAGGAGAGCGTCACCGAGGTCTGCCGGATCGTCCACGACCACGGCGGCCAGGTGTACGTCGACGGTGCGAACCTGAACGCACTGCTCGGCCTGGCCAAGCCCGGTGAGTTCGGCGGCGACGTCAGCCACCTGAACCTGCACAAGACGTTCTGCATCCCGCACGGCGGCGGCGGTCCCGGGGTCGGCCCGGTCGCGGTGGCCGCGCACCTGGCGCCGTACCTGCCGAACCACCCGCTGCTGGACCAGGCCGGGCCGGAGTCCGGTGTCGGGCCGATCAGCGCGGCGCCGTTCGGGTCCGCGGGTGTGCTGGCGATCTCCTGGGCGTACATCCGGATGATGGGTGCCGAGGGACTGACGGCCGCCACCAAGGCCGCCGTACTGACCGCCAACTACGTGGCGAAGCGGCTCGAGGGCGTCTTCCCGGTGCTCTACACCGGCGAGAACGGCCTGGTCGCGCACGAGTGCATCCTCGACCTGCGGCCGATGACGAAGGAGACCGGCATCAGCGTCGACGACGTCGCCAAGCGGCTGATCGACTACGGCTTCCACGCGCCGACGATGTCGTTCCCGGTGGCCGGCACGCTGATGGTCGAGCCGACGGAATCTGAAGATCTCGGGGAACTCGACAGATTCTGCGACGCGATGATCGCGATCCGGCACGAGATCGACCGGGTCGCGGCGGGGGAGTGGCCGGCCGCCGACAACCCGCTGGTGAACGCGCCGCACACCGCCGAGTCGGTGATCAACGACAAGTGGGAGCACGCCTACACTCGCGAGGAGGCGGCGTTCCCACGCTCGGTCGACCGCGCCTCGAAGTACTGGCCGCCGGTCCGCCGGATCGACGGCGCGTACGGCGACCGCAACCTGATCTGCTCCTGCCCAGCCCCGGAGGCCTTTGAGTAATGTCCGTTCGCCCTGACACCGCCGCCGCTCTGCACGCCGAGATCGCGGCGGCGCAGAGCGAGTGGAAGCTGCCGACGGTCAACGCGGGCGTCATCCGCGACGGTTCGCTGGTGTGGACCGGGTCGCGCGGGCGGTTCGCCACGGTGGACGGTGGTGCGCCCGGTCCGGACGTGCAGTACCGGATCGGGTCGATCACCAAGACGATGACCGCCGTGCTGGTGATGCAGTGCCGGGACGACGGGCTGCTCGCGCTGAACGATGCCGTGGGCAAGCATCTGCCGGGGATCGCGTTCGGGGACCGGACGATCCGGCACCTGCTCGCGCACTCCGGCGGGGTGAACGCCGAGCCCGAGGGGCCGTGGTGGGAACGCAACCCGGGCGTCTCGTTCGAGCAGCTGACCGCGGCGATGGACGAGTCCCAGGCCGCCGGTCCGGCCGACCGGCGGCACCACTACTCGAACCTCGGCTACGCCCTACTCGGCGAGATCGTCGCCCGGTTGCGCGGTTCGTCGTGGCTCGAGCTGGTACGGGAACACATCCTGGACCCGCTGGAGATGCGGCGGACGACGTACTTCCCGGCGGCGCCGGCCGCGCAGGGGTTCTCGGTCCATCCGTTCAGTGGGCAGCTGCTGGAGGAGCCGGCGTACGACGCGGGGGCGATGGCGCCGGCCGGGCAGTTGTGGAGCACGATCGAGGACCTGGCCCGCTACGCGATGTTCTGGATCGATCCGGTCCACGAGGTGCTCAGCCGGGACACGGTCGAGGAGATGGCAGCGCCGGCGGCCTCCGATCCGCGCGAAGGCTTGACCGCGTCGTACGGTCTGGGGCTGCGCCTGATCGCAGACGACCCGCACCTGCTGATCGGTCACACCGGCTCGATGCCCGGGTTCCTCGCGGGACTGTTCGTCGACCGCGCCCGGCGGATCGGCGCCGTGACCCTGGGCAACGCCACCTACGGCCGGGTCGCGTCGCTCCCGCCCGACCTGCTCGGGGTGCTGGTCGCCCACGAGCCGGCGCTGCCGCAGGAGTGGGTTCCCGAGCCGCCTCTCGACCAGGGCGCCGAGTTGCTCGGCCCCTGGTACTGGGGCAACTCCGCGGTCACCATGTCCGTCTCCGGCGGGATCCTCCAACTCACCGGCGCGCTCACTTCGCGCTTCTCACCACTGGGCCCGGACCTCTACCAGGGCCGCGACGGCTATTTCGCCGGCGAGAAACTCCGCGTCGTCCGGCACGGCGACCGTACGCACCTCAACGTCGCCACGTTCGTCCTCACCCGCACGCCTTACGGCGCCTGATCCGGCGACGGGATGCGCAGCACGTGCACGCCGGCGGGCGGGTGCTCCCGCCGGAGTGTGCCGAGCTCGTCTTCGAGCGGACGGGCTTCCTCGTGACGACCTAGGGTCCGCAACGTGTGGACCACCGGCGGCAACGCGTCCGCCACCGCCCGCGGCTCATCCACGGTGCGGCACAGCTCCAGGGCTTCGAGGTACGCCGCCAACGCCTCCTCGTCGAGGTGCAGGTTGCGCAGATCGCCGCCGAGCGTGGACAGCGCCTCAGCCAGGCCGGGAGTCCGAGCGGGGTCGGCGTCGGCGAGCGCGCGCTCGTGCCGGATCCACAGCTGCGTCGCCTCGACCGCCTCCGCGGCCCGGCTCAGGTGACGCCGGGTCACCGCCAGAAACTTCGCGCTCTCCGCGGCCGGCGAAAGCTGCTTCGGGTCCGTCGCGGCGAGTCGCCGGTAGATCGCGGCGGCTTCCTCAGCCGCCGGCAGGGCTCCCTCCCACCGGTCGAGGTGGCGCAGGTCGATCGCCAGGTTCGTCCGGTGAAGGGCGAGCCGCTCCTCGTACGGCGCGACCAGCGACCGGCTGATGGCGATCGCTTCCTCGGTGTACGGGATGGACTCCTGCGCGTCGTGGTTCAACCGGTCGAGGGTGACGACGACGCGGCTGAGCGCTCGGGACAGATACTCACGGCGACTCTTGTTCTGCTCCACGACCTGCCGCCAGGTCTCGAGGGCGGCGTGGGCGACCGGAAGTGCCTCCTCGTGCCGGCCGAGATCGTTGAGCAGGTCCCATTGACGGTCGAGCGCCGTCGCCAGCCGCAGCGCCGCCGCGGGGCGCCTGGCCGCGTACTTCCGGAAACTCCGTACGGCGCTCTCGGCGTGCTGCAAGGCCTTCTCGCCAGTGCTTTGGTGGCTGCGTGACAGCTCGAGGTCTCCCTCCGAGCGACGGAAGCTGACGTTCCGGGTGAAGAAGCTGACGACGTAGACGATCAGCCCGAGCGTGATCAGGCCATGGCCGTGCCGCCAGCCGGTGATCCAGGTGATCCCTCCGACGACCGTGCCGGCGAGGCCGAGGAGTTGCAGCACTCCGCGGACGATCACCAGTCTGACGTTCACCATCGGTCGGCTCCCTTCGTCGTGCGGTTCGATGCACGGAACGCCGACTTCGTTCCAGTGGATCGTGAGGCTTGCCACGTCGGCGGTGGCCGAGTTGACACGGTGTGTCATCCACAGGAAAAGTTAGGGCTGCCTTAGTAAGGCTCGCCTTACTCGACAACTTCCCGGGAGATCTGGTGCCGCAACCTGCGCGTCTCACCGCGTTGCCCTCGCCTGTGCGCAACCCGTTCGATTCCGCGTGGCCGTTCGCCTCGACCGTTTCCGATCCGCGCCGTGGGCCGCTGCCGGCCGGATCGCCCGCCGAAATCCTGCGGCGGACCGCCGACATGCTGGGGGAGCCGCTCATCCCCTCGACCGGTGTCGGCGAATCGGCGGCGCTCGACCTGATCGCGGGCCTGCTGGCGGACAACGGCATCGACCTGAGCCACCCGCACGCCGCGGCCCACCTGCAGCCGCCGGTGCTGCAGGTCGCCGTCGACGCGGACGCGCTCGCCTCGGCGAGCAACGCGTCGATGGACACCTACGACTCCGGTCCGGCCACACTGGCGATCGAGAAGTGGGTGGTCAAGGCGCTGGCCGGCCTGGCCGGCTTCGGTCCCGAGGCGGACGGGGTGCTCACCCCCGGCGGATCGATCTCGAACCTGCTGGCCGTCCTGATCGCGCGCGACAGCGCCGCCGCGGCTCTCGGCGTCGACGTACGCCGGAACGGTCTGCACGGGCTGGACACCCCGGTCGTGTTCTGCTCCGAGCTGGCCCACTTCTCGGTCCAGCGCGCCTGCGCGGCTCTCGGGCTCGGGGAGGAGGCCGCGGTCACGATCGCCTCCGACGAGAACTTCCGGATGCGCACCGACGTCCTGGCCGACGAGCTCGCCAAGCCGGGCCGCACCCCGGTCGCGGTGGTCGCGACGGCCGGTACGACGGACTTCGGGTCCGTCGACCCGATCGCGCCGATCGCGGCGCTGGCCCGGCAGTACGGCGCCTGGGTGCACGTCGACGCGGCGTACGGATTCGGGGCGCTGTTCTCCGACCAGCTCGCGCCGCTGCTGGCGGACTTGTCGCGGGCCGACTCGGTGACGCTGGACCTGCACAAGATCGGCTGGCAGCCGGCCGCGGCCAGTGTGCTGCTGGTGGCCGACAACAACCGGTTCGCGTCGTTCGGCCGCTCGGTCGACTACCTCAACCCGGCCGACGACATCGACTCCGGGCTGGACGGCTTGCTCGGCCGGAGTCTGCAGACCACCCGGCGTCCGGACGCGGTCAAGGTCGCCACCACGTTGACGGCGTACGGCCGGGCCGGACTGGGCGCCATGCTCGACACCTGTCACGAGCTCGCGCACGCCGCCGCGGCGCGGGTCGTTGCCGACAGCAACCTCGAGTTAATGGCGCCGGTGACCCTGACCACGGTGTTGTTCCGGGTCGCCGGGCACGGACTGGAGGCGGCCGCGGTGGACGCTCTCCAGGGTGAGGTCCGGCGCCGGTTGCTGACGTCCGGGCGGGTGCTGATCGGCCGGACGAAGCTGCCGGCCCGCGGGGGCCGTCCGGCGATGGTCGCGTTGAAGCTGACGCTGCTGAACCCGAATGCCACCGCGTCGGACCTCGAAGATCTGCTCGACCAGGTCGTGGCCACCGGCCTCGACGTCCGGGCGAACAGTGGCGAGGGAGCGGCATGAACACACCGATCGAAACCGCAGTTGATGCTCACCTCAACGCGATCCTGCGCTGCTTCACGCGGGAATCGGCGATCCCGGTCCAGATCGGGGCGCTGGCCTTCACCGTCGGCGAGTCGACCGTGACGGCGCGGGTCGGGCACGCGTCCAGCACCGGGTTGCACCGGTTCACCGACGTACTCGTGGACGGTGCGCCGCCGGCACCGGAGGATCTGGTCAGGTTGCTGTCCGCCGGTGCGGACGCGGCCGAGGTCGATGATCTCGCGGCCCGGACGGCGGAGTCGGTCCGCAACGTCGAGCTGTTCGTCTCCGCGGCGGACGGCGAGCGTGGACCGGGTCGTTTCCTGGAGGTCGAGCAGGCCCTGCTGTTCGGGCACCTCAACCACCCGGCACCCAAGAGCCGGGACGGACTGAGCGGCGACGAACTGGCGGCATACTCGCCGGAGCTCGGCGGCCGCTTCGCGGTGCACTGGTTCGAAGCCGACGCCGAACTGGTGTCGTCGGACCAGGTGGCCGGCGCGCCCTCGCTGCGGGGACTGGACGCCTTGCAACTGATGGGCGCGCTGGCCGGCATCGAGCCGTCCGCCGGCCGGGTGCTGATCCCGGCCCACCCGTGGCAGGCCGCAGCCGTCGCGCGGCGCCCGCGCGTGGCCGAGCTGATCTCGGCGGGTCGCGTCAAGGCGTTGGGTCCGCAGGGCGCGCAGTGGTACCCGACCTCGAGTCTGCGGACGGTCTACCACCCGGATCTCCCGGTGATGCTCAAGCTCTCGCTCGGCCTGCGGATCACCAACTCCCGTCGCGAGTCGACCCCGACCGAGCTGCGCCGCGGTCTGGAGATCAACCGGCTGCTGGACGCGGCGTACAACGCCGGGACGGCGACCGCGCACCCGAGGTTCGGCATCGTCCGTGATCCGGCGTGGGTGGCTCTGGACGAAGGCGGTCCGTCGCTGACCGGGCTGGACGTCGCTGTCCGCGAGGTGCCGGCCGACGTCGACAGCTACGCGTGCCTGGCCGGCCTGGTCGCGCCGCGGCCCGGTGGCGTCAGCCGCTTGAGTGAGTACGCCGCCGAGGATCCGGCCGGCTGGGTCGCGACGTACGTCGACAACGTGCTCGTGCCGATGCTGCACCTGTACGCCGAGACCGGCATCGGACTCGAGGCGCACCAGCAGAACACGCTGGTGCGGCTGGACGGTGCCGGCCGGATCAAGGGTGGGGCCTACCGGGACAACCAGGGCTACTACCTCGCGTCGTCGTACCTGCGGGGTCTGCTCGCCGTCACCGGGCTGCGGGACTCGACGCTGGCGGTTGTCGATGATGCGATTGTCGACGATCGACTGACCTACTACCTGCTGCACAACCAGGCTCTGGCTGTCGTCGGCTGTCTGGCGTACGACGGCCTCGCTGACGAATCCGACCTCCTGAGCATGGTCCGGGACCGGCTGGAACTGGCTCTGCCGCTGCTCGAGGCGGCCGGTCCGGACGGTGATCGGCTCGCGCGCCGGTGGCTCGAGTCGAAGACCCTGCCCTGCAAGGCGAACCTGCTGACGCGGTTGCGGGGAATCGACGAGGTGGTCGCGCCGCTGGACGCGCAGTCCGTCTATCTGGACATTCCCAACCCACTCCGGCTCGGTGACCGTGCCGTCTGAGGTCGGGGCTATGTCTGATACCTTCCCCACCCCACCACTCGGGTCGTCGCACTTGGACAACGGCTTCGGCCTTCGGCCCGCGGGCGAATCGGACGCCGCCACGATCGCATCGTGGATGGCTCGGCCACACATCCGGCGCTGGTGGCAACAGGACTGGCCGGTCGAGCGCTGGGCGGAGGAGCTCAACAGACAGTCGGCGGGTGAGCACTCGACTCCCTGCGTGGTCTCGGTCGACTCGGAGGACGTCGGGTACGTCGAGCTCTACCGGGTGCGGCACGACCGGCTGGCCGAGTACTACCCGAGTGACGATCACGACTGGGGAGTGCATGTAGCCATCGGGGACGTGACCCGGGTCGGCGGGGGGCTGGGACGCCGGCTGCTCGGCGCACTCGCCGACGCCCTGCTGGCGTCGGACCCGGACTGCCGCCGGGTCGTCGCCGAACCGGACATCGACAACACGCCGTCCGTCCGCGCGTTCGCCGCGGCCGGGTTCGTCAGGCAGGGGGAGCTACAGCTTCCCGAGAAGACCGCACTACTGATGGTCCGCACCAGGACCTTGGAGGCATGACATGAGCACCGCCCCTTATGACGTGATCGCGATCGGTTGCGGGCCGTTCAACCTCGGCCTGGCCGCGCTGGCCGGCGGCGTGGACGACGTACGCGTCGCGGTGCTGGACAGCCGTCCGGAGTTCACCTGGCACCGCGGGCTGATGTTCGACGACGCGATGCTGCAAGTGTCGTTCCTTGCCGACCTGGTCAGCCTGGTTGAGCCCGCGCACCCGTTGTCGTTCCTCTCGTACCTGCGGGACAACGACCGGCTGTACCAGTTCTACGTCCGGGAGAAGTTCCACCCGACCCGGCGTGAGTACGAGGCCTACCTGCGCTGGTGCGCGGCGCAGCTGGATTCGTTGCGCTTCGGTCACCACGTCAGCGACGTGTCGTGGCGCGGTTCGCTGTTCCAGCTGACCGTGGAGCGCGGCGACGCGACTGAGACTTTCGCGGCCCGCCATCTGGTCGTCGGTGTGGGGACCGAGCCCGCAGTACCGGCTGCACTCGCCGGTCTGCCTGAGGAGCGCTTCCTGCACTCGGCCGAATACCTGTTCCGTCGGGACGACCTTCTGCGGGCCGGTCGGGTCACTGTCGTCGGCTCGGGGCAGTCCGGTGCGGAGTGCGCGCTCGACCTGCTGCGTGCGAACCCGGCCGGTGGTCCCGCGGTGTCGTGGCTGACCCGTACGCCGTCGTTCGCGCCGCTGGACTACTCGAAGCTCGTGCTGGAGATGACGACACCGTCGTACGTCGACTACTTCCACGCACTGGACGAGCCGGCGCGCGACAAGCTGGTCAAGGAGCAGTGGCGGCACTACAAGGGCATCTCCTCGGACACGCTCGACGATATCCATGATGTGCTCTACCAGCGTGACCTCGGAGCCGCACCGGTCGCTCCGGTCGAGCTGCAGTGCGGTGTGGCCGTCACGTCGGCCGTGGCTCGCGCGGACGGCATCGAGCTGACCCTGCTGCACACGGACAGCGGCAAGACCTTCCAGCACCTGACTGACGCCGTGGTGGCCGCCACTGGGTACCGCAACAGACTTTTGCCCTTCCTGACGTCACTCGACGACCAGATCCGACGTGACGCGTCCGGGCGCTGGCTGATCAACCGCAACCACAGCGTTGAGACCACCGATGAGCTGACTGGGCGCCTGTTCGTGGCCAACGCCGACCTGCACAGCCACGGTGTGGCCGCACCGGACCTCGGGATCGGAGCCATCCGCAACGCGACCATCCTGAACGCGGTCGCCGGGCGCGAGGTCTTCCGGCTGCCCAAGTCCACCGCGTTCACCAACTTCGCCATCCCCGGATGAGCAGCGTCTGGACCCGGTGCTCGTCGGAGCTGCTGGCGAAGCTGATCTCCCAGTTCTGCACCGAGAATCTGCTGCAGCCGGTCGACGATCGGCTGGACCTCGGTGGGGTGTCGTACTCGTTTGAGGCGACCCGTGGAGCCTTCGGGAGCCGGCGGGTCCGCGCCGGCTCGGTGCGACGGACCACCGCGGGCATTCTCGGGAACGACGAGAGTGAGGTCGCCACCGACCCAGTGCAGTTCCTCGTCGACGCCGCCGGCGTACTGGGACTGGATGGATCGACCGTCGCCGGTTATGCCGCCGAACTGACCAGCACGCTCGCGGCCGACGTACGTATGGCCTCCACTGCTGTGAACCGGTCGGAGTTGCTGGGACTCCACCACAGTCAGTTGGAAGGGCACCTGACCGGGCATCCGTTGCTGGTGGCCAACAAGGGCCGGCTCGGGTTCTCGGCCGAAGACAGTCTGCGGTACGCGCCCGAGGCACGAACGCCGTTGCGACTGGTGTGGCTCGCCGTACGCCGGGGTCTGGCCGAGTTCCGCGGTACCCCTGATCTCTCCGAACACGCGGTCATCCGCCGCGAACTCGACCCCGCCGTCGTCGAAGCCTTCCGCGCGCGTCTGGACGACCCCGACGCCTACGTCTGGCTTCCGTGTCACCCCTGGCAACTGGACCACGTCGTCCGCACGCAATGGGCCCGGGAACTGGCGACGGGCGAGATCGTCGTCCTCGGCGAGAGCGCTGACGACTACCTCCCCACCCAGTCCATCCGCACGATGGTCAACATCATCCGCTCCGATCGCCAGCAGGCGAAACTCCCGCTCAAGATCCTGAACACGTCGGTGTACCGCGGGATCCCCGAGCACTGCACGCTGGCCGCGCCGATGATCACCCAGTGGTTACGTGGGCTCTGGCACCGCGACGAGGTCCTCAACCGGCTCGGCACCGAACTCCTCGGCGAGGTCGCGTCCGTCACCGTCCGGCACCCCCAGCTCTCGAGCGCTTCCGGCATCCCCTACCAGTGGTCCGAAACCCTCGGGTGCATCTGGCGTGACCCGCTGGACCCGCGGCTGCGGCCGGACGAGTCCGCGTGGGCCCTGGCCGCCGTACTGCACACCACTCCCGAAGGCCCGCTGGTCCAGGCCCTCATCGAGAAGTCCGGCGCGACACCCCGCGAGTGGATCTCGCACCTCCTCGCCACCTTGCTCCGCCCGCTCCTTCACCTCATGCACCACTACGGCATCACGGTCAACCCGCACGGCGAGAACCTGGCCGTCATCTGCGGCCCTGACGGGCTCCCCACCCGCATGGTCGTCAAGGACCTCGTCGACGACATCAACATCTCCACCGACCCCATCGACGCCCGAGGCCCCGAACCCGACTCCAACGCCCGGGTCCTCCCACGCAAACCCTGGCCCGTCCTCCGTCAGTACCTCGTCGACGCCCTCCTCCTCGGCGTCCTCAACCCCCTGGCCAACCTCCTGGAAGACACCAACCTCCTGGCACCCGACGAGTTCTGGGGCCTGGCGAGGGGCGAGATCGAGCTCTACGCACAGAGGTTTCCCCAGCACGCCGACCGCCTCGAAGCCACCGCCCTCCTCGGCGAAACCTTCACCCGCTACCCCCTCAACGGCTACCGC
>NZ_SMKR01000103.1 GCF_004348725.1 Kribbella turkmenica | reverse complement strand
GTGATGAGGCGTGCCTGACCTGGGAGCCGGGTGATCCGGGGTCTCCGTGGTGGGCGCCGGGTGGGGCTCGTCTGTGGTGCGCGCCGGGTGGGCCGCGCCTGCGGGGGCCTCCACCCATTGGCCGTTGATCCAGGCCGGGCCTTCCCATTCGCGAGCGGATGGGGAGGGGTCCGCGAAGGGGTTGTACTCGCCGGTGGCGTCCTGGTCGGACCAGGACGGCTGTTCGGCGGTTTCCCAGTCCTGGTCGTCGGCCGACTGGTACGCGGCTACAGGGGCGTCGGCGAAGAGGCTGGCGTAGAAGTCCTCGCCTTCGTGGACGCCGCCGCCTACGCGGGGTGGCTCGGAGGACGGCAGGGCGCCGTACGGGAGGCCGGTGCCGATTTCACCCTCCGGCAGGTACGTGCCGGGTGCAGGTCCGCCCGGTGGCGTCTCGGGCGTGGAGGGAGCGGGCTCGGGCGCGTCGTCGTACCTGCGCCGCCGCAGCCAGCCCTGCTTCTTCGCGACGACGCCGTAGTCGCCGGAGCGCGGAGCCTGGTACGGCGTCTGCTCGTACTTCGGCCCCGGCTCGACCGTGTGCGGCTCCGGCTCGGCGGCGACCGCGTCGTCGATCGGCTGGCCGGTGAAAGGGCTGATGCCCGGCGGGACGACGTACGACTCCCCGTCCTCGTCCGAACGTCCCTCGGTTGCTTCCATCACGAGATCTTCAACGACCGAGACCTCGGCTGTGTCAGGGTCGTCGGGCAACCGATCGGTGACTGCAAGGTTGAAGTCCTGGGCGGCGGCCACGCCGGCGGGCAGATCCGGTTGCACCGGCGACCGCGGGTCGATGCCGAAGCGGTCGAAGAACTCCCCGAGCACGTCGACCGTGATTCCGGACTCCGCCGCCGTCCGGATCAGCTGCACGCCGTGCGGCTGCAGCTCGTCCAGGCCGCCGAGGTAGTCGGACCACTCGGCGACCCACTCGATCAGCTCGGCGGCGGCCTCCTCGTCCGAGGTGATCCACTGCGCGATCGGGGCGAACCCGTCGTCGAGCGGCTGCCACGGGTCCCCCGGGTAGGACGCCCGCGCCCACGTCCCGTTGAACGCGCCGTACACGAACCCCAGCTCGCCCGCCGAGATCAGCCGGCGCACCTCCGGCCGGCCGATCCAGTCCGGCGAACCGGCGAGCAGGTCGGCCCCGGCCGTCCGGCTGTGCTGGGTGTGGAAGCCGAACAGCACCGCCCGGCCGTCGTCGAGCCGGACCATCCGCAGGATCGATCCGGTCTCGTCCTGGTGGTGGTACCCGTGCTGGTCGGCGTACCACCGGCGGTCGTACCCGGTGGCATGGGCGACCGCGGCGAGTGCGCTCCAGCGGGCGCGCAACTCCTCCGGGTCGTCCAGGTCAACGAGCGGCATCAGGTCTCCAGCGCATCGGAATCCAGGCCAGAACGCTACCTGAGCGCCCCCGCGCCCGCGACTTCACCGTCCACAGGCTCCAGGATCGCCACGCACTCGATGTGGTGGGTCATGCCGAACAGGTCGAACGCCCGGAGGGACGCGATTCCGTAGCCGAGGCGGCCGAAGATCTTCAGGTCGCGCGCCAGCGCCGCCGGGTCACACGCGACGTAGGCCACCCGCCGGGGGGTCAGCGCCGCGATCCGCCGTACGACGTCCTTCCCGGCACCGGTCCGCGGCGGGTCCAGCACGACCAGGTCCACGTGCTCGAGACCCTGCCCGGCAGCCGTGTTCAGCACGCGGTCGACGTCACCGGTCTCCAGCGTGACACCCGGCAGATCGTGCAGATTCCGCCGGGCGTTCCGGACAGCGTCCTTGTCACCCTCGATCGCCAGCACCGGGCACCCGGCCTCGGCCAGGAACGCCGCGAACAGCCCCACACCGGAATAGAGGTCGAGAGCGGTCTCCCCCGGGACAGGCTCGAGCCCACTCAGTACGGCGTCCACCAGCGTCTCTGGAGCGGCGGGATGCACCTGCCAGAACCCACCGGCCTCCACACGGAACCGCCGGCCCCGCACCACCTCGACCACCCGGCCACCCGGGTCCGAGTCGGTCAGTACGGCGGTCTTGCCCTCGGACGACACCACACTCTGCACCGACGCCACGCCCGGCCACCGTCGCCCCAGCACGTCCGGACTGTCCGGATGGGCGATCAGGCACTTGTCGATCTGGATCAGGTCGTGCGACCGGTGCGCGTACATTCCGGGCCGCCCGTCGACCACGGCGTACCGCTGACGGGTCCGCCAGCCCAGGCCGTCGTCGCCCGGCGACTCGATCACCACCGTGCGCTCGATGCCGCCGATCCGCCGCAGCGTGTCCGACACGACGGTGGCCTTCAGCCGCCGCTGCTCGACGACGTTGGCGTGCTGGAAGTCACAGCCGCCGCACAGTCCCGGCCCGGCGTACGGGCAGGGCGGCTCGATCCGCTGCGGTGACGGAGTCAGAATCTGCACGGCGTCCGCCCGCAGGTACTTCGCGTTCTGCTCGGTGATGCGAGCGTGGACCAGCTCACCCGGCAGCGCGTGCCGGACGAAGACCACCTGCCCCTCGTACCGGGCCACACAGTGTCCCCCGTGTGCTACTGGTCCCACTTCCAGCTCGACTACCGTCCCGACGAGGTTTTCGCCGGTCATGGGGCCTCCCGTCCTGGACTGAGGAGTGGAGGGAGCGGAGCGACCGGAGCGACGAGGGAAGGACGGGAGTTACAGCCCCATGACCTGCCGCGACGGAGTCGCGCCATCAATACTGTCACCGATCTCCTGACGCCTTGCGGGCTCCACGCCGTACCTGGCCTGCCACCCGCTCCTTCCGGTCCTGCCGCTCCTCGGCTGCCTGTGAGGAGAGCAGCTGGTAAGGAACGGACGTAACCATCACACCAGGTGTGAACAAGAGGCGCCCCTTGAGCCGCAGCGCGCTCTGGTTGTGCAGGATGTGCTCCCACCAGTGCCCGACGACGTACTCGGGGATGTAGACCATGACCACGTCCCGCGGCGAGGACCTCCGGATGTCCCGCACGTACTGCAGGATCGGCCGGGTGATCTCCCGGTACGGCGAGGCCAGCCGCTTCAGTGGGACCGGGATGCCCCGGCGGTCCCACTCGGCCTGCAGCGCCTCCGACTCGTCCCGGTCCACGTCGACCGTGACCGCCTCGAGCATGTACGGCCGGGCCGCCTTGGCGAAGGCCAGCGCCCGCAGGGTCGGCTTGTGCAGCTTGGACACCAGCACGATCGAGTGCACCCGCGACGGCAGCATCAGCTGCTCGTCGCCCTCGACCGCCATCTGCTTGCTGACCGCGGTGTAGTGCCGGCGGATGCCCTTCATCATCAGGAACAGCACCGCCATCGCGATGATCGCGATGTAGGCGCCGTGGGTGAACTTGGTCAGCAGGACGATCACCAGGACGACGCCGGTCATGGTGAGACCGATCGTGTTGATCGTCCGGGACCGGTGCATCTGCCGCCGCCGGGCGCTGTCGGTCTCGGTCTTCAGCAGCCGGGTCCAGTGCCGGACCATGCCGGTCTGGCTGATCGTGAACGAGACGAACACGCCGACGATGTACAGCTGGATCAGCCGGGTGACCTCGGCGTCGAAGGCGACGATCAGGAAGATCGCGAACGCGGCCAGGATGAGGATGCCGTTGCTGAACGCGAGCCGGTCGCCGCGGGTGTGCAGCTGCCGCGGCAGGTAGCCGTCGCGGGCCAGGATCGAGCCGAGCACCGGGAAGCCGTTGAACGCGGTGTTCGCGGCCAGCACCAGGATCACGCCGGTGGCCGCGGCGACCAGGTAGAAGCCCGGTGAGAAGTGGTCGAAGATGCCCTTGGCCAGCTGACCGATGACCGGGTCCTGGTGGTAGCCGGGGCCCAGCGGCACGCCGTTCTGCGTCAACTGGGTCGCCGGGTCCTCGGCGAAGCGCACCTTCATCACGTTCGCCAGCCAGACGACGCTCATCATCATCATGATCGAGATGCAGCCGAGCAGGAGCAGCGTGGTGGCGGCGTTCTTGCTCTTCGGCTTCCTGAACGCGGGCACACCGTTGCTGATGGCCTCGACCCCGGTGAGCGCCGCGCAGCCGGAGGAGAACGCCCGCAGCACCAGGAACGCCATCGCCAGACCGCCGGCGCCCTGCACGAACGGGCTCTCCGGGGCGATGTCGAAGGCCGCGGTCTCGGCCTCCGGCAGGTTCCCGAACAGCAGTCGCCCGAACCCGAACGCGACCATCCCGAGGATCGTGACCATGAAGACGTACGTCGGCACGGCGAAAGCCGCGCCGGACTCGCGGACGCCCCGCAGGTTCATCGTGGTCAGGAACAGCACCGCGACCACCGCCGCGGTCGCCTGGTGACCCTCCAGCGAGGGGATCGCCGAGGCGGCGTACTGCGCTGCCGACGAGATCGACACGGCCACGGTGAGCACGTAGTCGACGAGCAGCGCGCTGGCCACGGTCAGCCCGGCCGTCGGCCCGAGGTTGACGTTGGCCACCTCGTAGTCGCCGCCACCGGACGGGTAGGCGTGCACGTTCTGCCGGTACGACGCCACCACGACGAGCATCACCAGGGCGACGCCGATCGCGACCTTCCAGGAGATCGTCAGCGCGGTCAGGCCGGCCAGCGACAGCGTCAGGAAGATCTCGTCGGGCGCGTAGGCGACCGACGACAGCGCGTCGCTGGCGAAGACCGGCAGGGCGATGCGCTTGGGCAGCAGCGTCTCACCCAGCTGGGTGCTGCGCAGCTTGCGGCCGAGCAGCAGACGCTTGCCGATGTCGCCGAGAGCGGGAGTCACACCGGTGATGTTAGAGCCAACCCCGGTCCGGTGATGTCGGCGGGAGCCCCCAGGCGGTGTAGCGTCTATCCCTGCCTAACCGATGCGAGTGGCCCCAGGTGGGGCAAGGAGTGATCAGCGAGTGCACGTCGTCATCATGGGCTGCGGCCGGGTCGGCTCGACGCTCGCGCGAACGCTGGAGAAGCGGGGCCACACGGTCGCGATCATCGACCAGTCCGCCGACTCGTTCCGCCGGCTGAGCCCGAACTACACCGGCCGCACGATCACCGGGATGGGGTTCGACCGGGAGATCCTGATCGAGGCCGGGATCGAGCAGGCGGAGGCGTTCGCCGCGGTCTCCAACGGCGACAACTCGAACATCCTGGCAGCCCGGGTGGCCCGGGAGACCTTCGGCATCAACAACGTGGTGGCCCGGATCTACGACCCGGGCCGCGCCGAGGTGTACCAGCGGCTCGGCATCCCGACCGTCGGCACCGTCCGCTGGACCGTCGACCAGATGATGCGCCGGCTGCTGCCGGAAGGCTCCGAGCCGGAGTGGCGCGACCCGTCGGCCACGGTCCGGCTGGCCGAGGTGCACGTGGACTCGGGGTGGGTCGGCCGGCCCGCCTTCGACATCGAGAAGGCCACCGGCGCCCGGGTCGCGTTCCTGACCCGGCTGGGCCAGGGGCTGCTGCCCAAGGCGGACACGGTCATCCAGGAAGGTGACCTGGTCCACGTCGTGATGCTGGAACGGGACGCCGCCGCGGTCGAGTCCCAACTCGGCACCAAGCCTGAGGAGCTGTGATGCGGGTAGCCATCGCCGGCGCCGGCAACGTCGGCCGTTCGATCGCCGCCGAGCTGCTGGAGAACGGCCACGAGGTGCTGCTGATCGACAAGGACCCGCGGGCGATCAAGGCCGAGTCGGTGCCGCGGGCCGAGTGGCTGCTCGCCGACGCCTGCGAGCTGTCCTCGCTGGAGGAGGCCGCGCTGCAGCGGTGCCAGGTCGCGATCGCCAGCACCGGCGACGACAAGGTCAACCTGGTCGTCTCGCTGCTCGCCAAGACCGAGTTCGGCGTCCCCCGGACCGTTGCCCGGGTCAACCACCCGCGGAACGAGTGGATGTTCAACGAAGCCTGGGGTGTCGACGTCTCGGTGTCCACCCCGCGGATCATGTCCGCGCTGGTCGAGGAGGCCGTCTCGGTCGGCGATCTGGTCCGGCTGTTCACCTTCCGCCAGGGCGACGCGAACCTGGTCGAACTGACCCTGCCCGAGGACTCCCCGATGATCGGCCAGCGGGTCGGCGACATCGACTGGCCGCTGGACACCGCACTGGTGGTGATCCTGCGCGAAGGCCGGGTACTGCGTCCGGACCCGGAAGGCACGCTGGAGCTGAACGACGAGTTGCTGTTCGTCGCGGCCGACGAGACCGAGGAACAGCTCGAATCCATCCTGTCGCCGCACCACCGCCGGTCGGAGTAGGCAGACGAAAGCCCGGGCCGCGACGGCCCGGGCTTTCTGCTACTTCCTGTTCCCGCGGAGCAGATGCGTGACGTGGTCGCGGGCCTCGTCCCACTTGTCCGGTGGCAGCGATCCGCGCAGAACGGCGTACGCGAGCCAGAGCGCGAGGGCGTAGAGCGGGAGACCCATGCCGACCTTCGCGATGCCGAGGGCGTTCAGGCTGTCGACGAGGTACAGCGGCACCTGGACGATCAGGCGAAGCGCGAACAGCGACGCGAAGACCATCGTCGCCCGGGAGAACCCCTTCAGCATCGCCGGGTCCTTGCGCCAGGCCGTGCCGGTCTGGGTGATCACGCCGTACAGGACGCCGAACAGGGGCCAGCGGATCAGAATCGTCAGCGTGTACAGCGCGAAGTACGCGAGGTTCGTGAAGAACCCGGGCAGGTAGACGTCCTTCGCATCGCCCGTCCGGTTCGCGACCCAGGCGGAGATGAGGACGCCGATGAAGCCGCCGGCCACGTTCCGCAGCGGCTGCCTGCGGATCAGCCGCAGAACGGCGACGACCCCGGCGGCCGCGATCGCGACGACCAGCGCGAGCGTCAGGTCGTGGTCGCTGGCGGCGTACACGATCAGGAACGCGATCCACGGCAGGCCGATGTCGAGCAGCGCACCCCAGCCACCGAGCGCGTGGAAGAAGTCCTTGTCCGTCGTCTGCGGCTTCTCCGGCTGGGCGGGCGTGGCCTCGTCCGTGCCGGTAGCCCTGCCCTCGTCCGCGTCACCGTCGCCGGTGAGCACGGTCTCGGCGGCCTCGACCTCAGGGCGCAGCATCTCGACCAGTTGCTCGTCGAGGTGCTCGTCCAACTGCCGGCGCACGCCGTGCTCGGCCTGCTGGTCGTCCTCGACCTGTCGGTGGTCGTCGACCCGGTCTCGCCGAGGGTCAGCCATGCGCTGCCTGCGGGCGGAGCTCGTAGCGCGGGTTGAACATCACCCGGTCGCCGTCCACCACTCCGATCCGTCCGGAGACGATCAATTCGGAGCCGGGATGGATCCCGGCGATCTTGCGCCGGCCGAGCCAGATCAGCTTGACCGAGCCGGTGCCGTCGTACAACTCACCCTCCAAGGCCGGTACGCCGCCGCGAGGGCTGAACGTGATCGTGCGCAGGGTGCCGAACAGCGTGACCATCTCCCGGTCGTGGCAGCCGGTGATCGACCGTGCGCCACAGTCCTGCGCGAAGTCCTGGAGGACCTCGGCGTCCTGCTGCTCCCGGTCGCCGGCCAGCCCCCGGAACGCACGCCGCAGCAGACCTGCGGGTTTGTCGCTACCCATGGTTCGAGTGTAGTCCGTCTCACGCCTCGGGTTCGGCGGCCGGCTGCGCACCCGGCGGGAGCCTCAGCGGCAGCGATTCCCGCACCGCCATCGGCTCGGCGCCGCGGACCACGATGGTGCTGCGCAGCGTCGCCTCCATCGGCGCCGCCGCGTCCGGCTCGACGGCCGCCCGGCCCAGCACGGTGGCCCGGAGCAGCCAGCGCGGGCCGTCCACACCGACCACCCGCGAGGTCTGGCTGAAGATCTGTCCGTCCGGGTCCTCGACCGGGACGACGAGCACGAGCTCGGTGCCGAACGGGCCCTCGGACTCGGTGGCGGTCCCGCCCATCCGGCTGGCCTCGGCGGCGATCTCGCGCCGGACCTCGGACCAGATGCCGGCCGTCTTCGGCGCCGCGAAGGCGCGCAGCTCGAGCGCGGAGTCCTCCAGCACCAGCAGGATCGCCTGCACCTGGCCGGACTGCTCGTCCACTTGGAGCCGCAGCTCCATGCCCGGCTGGCCGGTGATCACCAGTGCCCCCAGGTCGATGCGGTCCTCGGCCTCGAGGACGTCGGCATCGACTTCGGTGGAGTCGAACGGTCCCTCCGCGCGGACGTCCGGGGTGCCGGTGGTTTCCTCGGCAACGGTTGTCTCGGGGTCCTCGTTCTTGGCCTTGCGGCGGAAGATCACTGCCCTTGCCTCTGCTTCTCGATCGGTACTGCCTGGTTCCTGAGTTCGTACAGCCGCCGTAGTCTCGCGCATCCGCCGGTCCAACGGATGCACCTCCTCAGCGTGTCACACCACCGAAACCGCCGGTCGAGCCGTGCCCCCCGTCACCGCGAGCCGACCCCGGCAACGTGGCCACCTCGACGAACCTGGCCTTCTCCACCTGCTGGATCACCAGCTGCGCGACCCGGTCGCCGCGCTTCAGGGTGATCCCGGCGTGCGAGTCCAGGTTGATCAGGCAGACCTTGATCTCGCCGCGGTAGCCCGCGTCCACGGTGCCTGGTGCGTTCACCAGCGTCACCCCGTGCTTGGCCGCCAGCCCGGACCGCGGGTGCACGAACGCGGCGTACCCGTCCGGGAGCGCGATCGCGATGCCGGTGCCGACCAGTCCGCGCTCCCCCGGCTCGAGGGTGAGGTCGGTGGTCGCCACCAAATCCGCGCCGGCGTCGCCGGAATGCGCGTACGACGGGAGCGGCAGGTCGGGGTCGAGTCGCTGAATCAGAACCTCGGTCACGAGAGGCGACCCTATCGACCCGGCCGCGCCGGTCACATGCCAGGCTGGCCCTGTGACCAGCTATCGCGAGCGTCTGAGCGTGCCGGTGTCCTGGTGGATCGTCGCGACCGCCCTGGTCGTCACCCTGTTCGTCATCGTCGCCGTACCGGTCGGGATGTTCGGCGGTGCCTTCGTCGGCGGCCTCGCCGGGCTGGTGCTCGTCCTCTCCTACCTCCAGTACGGCGGCGCCCGGGTCGAGGTGGACGCGCAGCAACTCCGGGCCGGCCGGGCCGTCATCGACCGGGTCCACCTCGGCACGGTCGAGGCGCTGACCGGGGACGACGCGCGGCACGCGTTCGGGCGGGACTGCGACCCGAAGGCGTACCTGCTGCTGCGCAGCTACGTGAAGGGGGCGGTGCGGGTCGAGATCACCGATCCGCACGACCCGGCGCCGTACTGGGTGATCTCCACGCGCCGCCCGGAGGGGTTGGCAGCAGCGCTGACGGGGCACAGCGTGACAAGATCCTGACTGTCGGGGAGTGCGTTAGGAGGCTGTTGTGGTCGGAGCAAAGATCGGCTGGAGGCTGGTGCTGGCCGCGTTCACGCTGGCGGTGGGCCTGGTCGCGAACAAGGCGATCAACACGGCCTGGAAACTGGGCGCGGGCGGGAAGCCGCCGAAGGGCGGCCAGGGCAGCTACGCCGAGGTGGTCAGCTGGGCGGTCGCCAGCGGCGCCGCGGCGGCGGCCGCGAAGCTGTTCGCCGAACGGCGGGCGGCGGAGTACTACCTGAAGTCCACCGGACACCCGCCTCCCGGGTATGAGCAGGACGCGACCGCCCGCCTGGTGAAGAAGGCGGACACCGGACTGGTGAAGACGGACTGATCGGGCAGTCCGGACAGAACACAGCGGGACCGCCCCCGGGTCGGGGACGGTCCCGCTGTGGTCGTAGCGAAGAAGGGCGGCGGCGTCAGGCTGCGCAGTCGCGGCAGATCAGCTGCCCGTTCTTCGTCTCCGCGAGCTGGCTGCGGTGGTGAACCAGGAAGCAGCTCGAACAGGTGAACTCGTCGGCCTGGCGCGGGAGCACCCGCACCGCGAGCTCTTCGTGGCTCAGGTCGGCACCGGGCAGCTCGAAGCTCTCGGCGGCCTCGGCCTCGTCCTCGTCGACCTTGCCGGAGTTCTTGTCGTGACGGCGAGTCTTCAGCTCCTCGATCGACTCTTCGGATGCGTCCTCGTCCGTCTTGCGCGGGGCGTCGTAATCAGTCGCCATGGTGTTCCCTGCCCTCTTCGTACCCGTGGTGTTGCCTGCTGAGCCCTTGAACGGGTAGAGCGGCCGAGAAATTCCGCAGCGGAATCCTTCGTCCCCCGAAACCCTTGACAGCCAGGCCGGGACCGGCAACTACCGTTCCCGAGGACGGGATTGTGCCCTATCAGGCGCCCTACGCGCGCGTCGGGGTCCACCTTCCGGCCGGCGTGTCGTCACAAATGTCAGTACCGAACACGAGAATGCTCATGAGTGCGCGGTACTGCGCATTAAAGTGCAATCAGCGACGTTTACGCGCGCAACGGGTCCGTCGCCGCCAACAAGTCGTGAAACGCGTCGAAGAGCGCCGGGCCGGCCGCGATCGACATCTCCGGCGACACGGCGGCCCCGTTCAGCCCGCCGACGGCCGCGCCGGCCTCCGCCGCGATCAGCACTCCCGCACCGTAGTCCCAGGGATTCAGGCCGCGCTCGTAGACCGCGTCCAGCCGGCCGCAGGCGACGTAGCAGAGGTCGAGCGCGCCGACGCCGATCCGGCGGATGTCGCGGACCTCGGTGATCAACCGCTGGACGACCTGCGCCTGGATCTTGCGCCGAACCGGGTCGTACCCGAACCCGGTGCCGACCAGGGCGGTACTCAGCTCCGTGCACCCCGACACCTGGATCGGCCGCCCGTCCAGGAACGCGCCACCGCCCTTGGTCGCGGTGAACACCTCTCCCTTGGGCGCGTCCACGACCACACCGGCGACAGTCTCCCCGTCGTACTCGACCGCGATCGAGACGGCGTACGTCGGGATGTCGTACAGGTAGTTCACGGTGCCGTCGATCGGGTCGACCACCCAGCGCACGCCGCTGGTGCCGGCCACGTCGTCACCCTCCTCGCCGAGGAACGAGTCGTCCGGGCGGGCCTGCAGGACCCGGGCCCGGATCAGCTCCTCGGACTCCCGGTCGACCGCGGTGACCACGTCGGTGACGGTGCTCTTGGTGTCGGCGACCGTGATCGTGCCGCGGCGGCGTTCGACGATCAGCCGCGCCGCCTCCTCCGCCACCTCCACGGCCAGCTTGAGCAGCGCTTGGGGATCTTCGGAGGTCATGCGGATTCCTTCACTGGTCGAGTCGGTCGTCGCAGGGGTGGGCAGCAGTCGTGGCGGCAGTCGTCCCAGGCCGGGCCGAGCCGGCCGGCGCACGGCCGGGCCGGCTGCTCGCCGCGTTCGGCCGCGGCGCGCTCCACGACCAGGTCGCGCAGCATGGTGACGAACTGCTCGTCCGTGCCGGGCGTCGCCGCCCGGGCCATCGGCAGGTGCAGCTTCTCGGCCGTCGCGGCGGCCTCGGTGTCGAGGTCGTAGATGACCTCCATGTGGTCGCTGACGAACCCGATCGGTACGACGGCCACGCCCGGTACGCCGTCCGCCGCGAGCGACTCCAGGTGGTCGTTGACGTCCGGCTCGAGCCACGGCACCTGCGGCGGGCCGGACCGCGAGCAGTAGACCAGGTCGCTGCGCCGGGGACGTCCGGTCCGGCGCTCGATCTCGGCGTCGATCTCGGCCGCCACGTCGAGGTGCCAGTCGACGTACGCGTTGCCGTCGGGTCCGCTGGTGGCGTTCATCGCGGTCGGGATGGAGTGCGTCACGTACGCGATCGCGGAGCCCTCGGGGAGTTCGTCGAGCGCCTTCGCGGTCGCCTCGACGAAGGAGCCGACGAAACCGGGGTGATTCGCGTAGTGCCGGAGTTTGTCGATCCGGGGCGCGTCCGGAACCTGACGGTCCGCGTCCCCGAGGTTCTCGCGGTACTGCCGGCAACCCGAGTACGAGGGGTAGGCCGACGTCACGATCACCACGGCCCGGCGGATGCCGTCCTCGGCCATCTCGCGCAGCGTGTCGGTCAGGTACGGCGCCCAGTTGCGGTTGCCCCAGTAGATCGGCAGGTCGAGCCCGATCTCGTCGAACGACGCCCGCAGGGCGGCGAGCAGGGCCCGGTTCTGGTCGTTGATCGGGCTCTTCCCGCCGAACGCGTAGTAGTGCTCGCCGACCTCCCTGAGCCGCTCGTCCGGGATCCCCCGGCCGCTCGTCACGTTCTGCAGGAACGGCAGCACGTCGGCCGGCTTCTCCGGCCCCCCGAAGGACAGCAACAGCACCGCGTCGTACGGCGAAGCATCCACTGGCATGCTCCAAGTTTCTCAGCCGGGTGGTGAGACCGGTCGGGCGGGCGTCGGTGAAATGGATGCGCGGCCGCGGACCGGCGACGGTTAGGGTGTTCCCCGGTCCCTCATGCTCAAGCCCTATGTCCATCTGATGCGCCGTCCCGGTGCGAGTGCGTTCTTCACCGCCGGGGTCCTGGGGCGTATGCCGATCTCGATGATCGGTCTCGGCATCGTCATCCTGATCGCCCGGGAGAGCGGCTCGTACGGCCTGGCCGGCGCGGTCTCCGGGGTCGCCGTGATCGCCGGCGCACTGACCGGCCCGGTACAGGGGCGGATGGTCGACCGGTTCGGGCAGCGCACGCTGCTGATCGTCGGCTCGGTGGTCTGCACGGTCGCGCTCGCCGTGCTGCTGGTCGCCGTCCGGGCCGGTTCCGCCACCTGGGTGCTCTACCTGCTGTCGTTCGTTGCCGGTGGCACCCGTCCGCAGGTGGGCTCGTTCGTCCGCGCCCGCTGGACCCACCTGCTCGGCCGCGGCCGGGCGCTGCAGACCGCGTTCGCGCTCGAGGCGGTCGGGGACGAGGTCGTCTTCATCGTCGGCCCGGTGGTGGTCACCGCGCTGGCCACCCAGGTCAGTCCGTACGCCGCCCTGGCCGCGGCCGGCGTACTCGGACTGGCCGGTGGCATCTGGCTGGCGCTGCTGCGGGCGTCCGACCCGCCGGGCCGCGGCAAGTCCGACGGCACCGAGCAGGCGCCACTGCCCTGGGTCTCGATCCTGCTGCTCAGCCTGATCGGTCTCGGCCTCGGGGCGACGCTGGGCGGCGCGGAGGTCATCACTGTCGCGTTCGCCATCGAGAAGGGCCGGGCCGGTCTGGCCGGCGTCGTACTGGCGGTGTGGGCATTCGGGAGCCTGCTGGCGGGCCTCTGGTACGGCTCGGTGCACTGGCGCGCACCGGTTGAGCGACGACTGCTGATCGGCACCGTCGCCCTGGCGATCACGCTGGCGCCCCTCCCCTGGGTCAACAGCGTGTTCCTGCTCGGTGTGGTGCTGTTCGGCTGCGGCATGACGATCGCGCCGACCATGGTCGCGGTCACCGCCTGCGTGGAGGAGTGGGTCCCGCCGCAGCGGCTCACCGAAGCGATCACCTGGACGGTCACCGGCATCCTCCTGGGGGTTGCCCCGGGCAACGCCGCGGCCGGCCACGCCGTCGACCTCTGGGGCCCGTCGGACGCCTACTGGGTACCGTTCGCCATCGGCGTCGCCTGCGCGCTGGTGGCCGCCATCTCGATCACCTTCGCGCGCCCGAAGACCCGGTTCGCGCACAACTAGCTCCGAGGGGGAGTGTGCGGCTGTGGGCTTGCGACCCACTCGATCGGGTGGGCGGCGCCGTCACGGCGTGCGGGGTAGCGGCGCGTTCCAGCCACGCCGGATGGCCAGCAGGCGGATGGTGAAGCAGATCACTGCCGCGGCGATCGGCACCCAGAGCGCGTAGTAGTCCAGCGCCGCGGCGAGCACCACGATGCCGGCGCCGAGGAACGCCGGGGTCGCGTAGATCTCCGACCGCAGGACGACCGGGACACGCCCACTGAGAACGTCGCGGATGACGCCGCCGCCGATCCCGGAGATCGTTCCGATCAGGGCGGCGGACAGCGGCGACAGGTCGTACTCGATCGCCTTCAGCGCGCCGGTCACGCAGAACAGCGCGAGACCGGCTGCGTCGAAGATGTTCACCAGCCGCTCGAGCCGGCCGATCCCGGGATGCAGGAAGAACGTCAGCAACCCGGCCGCCACCGGGACCGCCAGGTACCACCAGTCCAGCAGCGCGGCCGGCGGCGTCGCCCCGATCAGCACGTCCCGGACGAAGCCTCCGCCGAGCCCGGTGACGAGCGCGAGCACCAGGATCCCGAACACGTCGAGCTTCTTCCGTACGCCGACCAGCGCGCCGGTGATCCCGAACACGAAGATCCCGGCCAGATCGAGCACATGCAGGACCACCGATCCACTCACCCTCGCACGGTAAACCACAAGCGCGCGGCCACCGCGGCGCTCTATGGTCTGGGACATGAGCGGAGCTCCGCAAGTCGACTACACGGCCACCTCCTCGCGACCCGGCTGGGAGACGCTGCCGCTCGGGCTGCGGGAGAACCTGGCCGTTGCCCTGGGCAGCGAGGTTGCCGAGTCGGGCAGGCCGGTCGGCTCCGGGTTCACCGGTGGGTTCGCGGCGCCGGTCCGGCTGGCGGACGGGCGGCGGGTGTTCGTGAAAGCGTCCGACGACACGTTGCACTCGTACCATGCCTACCAGCGCGAGGCCGAGGTCGTGCCGCGGTTGCCGACGGCGGTCCCCGTCCCGGCCGTCGTGGCCACCGCCCACTTCGACGGCGTTCCGGATTCCTTCGCACCGCGCGACACGACGTCGGCCGGAGGCGGCCGGAAGTGGTTCGCGGTGGTGTCGGAGTGGGTCGACGGGCGGATGCCCGGGAACCTGTGGACGGCCGCCGACTTCGACGTCGTGACCGCGATGTGCGAGCGGATCGCGGCGGCGATGGACCCGAGTCCGTTCGACGGGTTGACGAGCTTTCTGAGCGATCTCGGCGAGGACGACTCGCCGTTGCAGACACCCGCCCGGATCCTGGCCCGCGAGCAGCCGCTGCCGACCGGCCTCCAGCCGTGGACGCCGACAGTGCTGCCCGAGCTGGTCGACCTGATCGGCCTGGCACCCGAGGCGTTGGCCGGCGAGACCGCGACGCACAGCGACCTCAGGCCCGACAACATCCTGATCGACGGCGCCGGCACCTGCTGGACCGTCGACTGGAACTGGCTCGCGCTGGGACCGCGGTGGATGGACTGGGTGGGTCTGCTCCCGGTGGCCCGGCACCACGGCATCGACACGGCCGCCGCGATCCGCAGGTGTCCGCTGACGGCCGGCGTACCGGCCGATCATCTCGACTGCTTCGTCGCGGCGGTGGCGGCGTACATGATGACGAGGGCGGACGCGCCGCCACCGGTCGGCTGCACACCGGCGCTGCGGGAGCACCAGCGGTTCTACGCCTGGACGTTCCTCGACTGGCTCGCGGTACGGCGCGGGTGGCTACGGTAAAGGTATGACTAAAGGTCCGACCACGCGGTTCAAGGTCGAGGTGCTGGACGGCGACCGGACGTCCCGGCGCGAGGACGTCGTCGTCACCGAGGAGCCGCTCGAACTGCGGCTGGAGTGGCCCGGCCGCCCGCCCGAACCGCTGGTGGTGACGATGCGGACGCCGGGGGCGGACTTCGAGCTCGCGGCCGGGTTCTGCCTCGGCGAGGGGTTCGCGATCCGGCCGGACGCGATCCGGACCGTTGCCTACTGCACCGATGTGGCGCTGACCCGGGAGCAGCAGTTCAACACCGTCACGGTGACGTTCGACGGACCGCCCGACCGGGAGCCGCCGCAACGGTACGGCGTGACGTCGGCGGCCTGCGGTGTCTGCGGCCAGCAGAGCCTCGACGAGCTCGCCGAGCGCGACTACGCCCCGGTCGACCCGGTACAGGTGCCGGTCGACGTCGTCCGGCGGCTGCCGGACCTGCTGCGGGAGGGCCAGCCGACGTTCACCCGGACCGGCGGGCTGCACGCCGCCGGGCTGTTCACCGCCGACGGCCGGAAGGTCGTGGTGAAGGAGGACGTCGGCCGCCACAACGCCGTCGACAAGGTGGTCGGCTGGACCGTGCTGAACAACCACAGCCGGCAAGGTCTCGTCCTGACCGTGAGCGGCCGTGCCGGGTACGAGATCATCCAGAAGGCCGTCGCCGCCGGGATCGGCATGGTCGTCGCGGTCGGCGCCCCCTCCAGCCTGGCCGTCGACCTGGCCCGCCGCTTCGACCTCACCGTCGCCGGCTTCACCCGCGGCGACCGCTGCGTCGTCTACAGCGCGCCCGGGCGGATCACCCGTCCAGCTTGATGAAGGTGGCCTTCGGGACGTACTCGTAGCGGTCCGGCATGCAGGTCAGGATGATGATCTGCCCGTGGTCGCCGGCCCGGCCCAGGAGCGCGCCTATGTCGCGCAGGCGGGCCTTGTCGGACCAGCCGAGGGCATCGTCGAAGATGACCGGCACACTGCCCTCGCCGGTGCTGACCAGGTGGCTGATCGCCAGCCGGGTGATGATCGCCAACTGCTCCTGAGCACCCGTCGACAGCGCCTCGACCGGCAGTCGCGCGCCGTCCAGCTCGCGCTCGGACACGGCGAGGTCGTCGTCCAGCCACACCCGGAACGACGGTCCGTAGACACTCCGGCCGAGGGCCTCGATCCGGCTCTGCAGCGGCTCGGAGTACTTCGTCTGCGCCTCGGCCCGGTGCCGGCTCAAGGTCTCGAACACCCGGCGCGCCGCGTCCGCCCGGCGCCGCAGGCTCTCGTGCTCCGCCCGTACCGCGGCCGACTCGAACTCGGCCAGATCGCGCCGGGTCGCCAACCCGTCCCGGCCTGACTGCTCCAGCCTGCCCTCGGTCGTCCGGAGCGCGTCGCGCAAGGTGTCCCGCTCGCTGTGTAGCCGACCGGCCACCGCCAACGCGTCCGCCAGCTCACCGGCGACCTGGTCTGCCCCGGCCTCGTCAACCTGCTCCTGGACCGCGGTCAGCTCCTCGAGCACGGCCTCGACCTCAGCGGTCGCCGCACTCTCGGCCGCGGCGACGGCATCGTCGTCCAGGACGGACCGAGCCGCCTCCAACGCCTCGATCGCGGCGGCCAGGCGTTCCGCGGCGATCTCCGAGCGCGCCCGCGCGTTCTGCGCCTCGGACCGATCCTCGTCGGCCGCCTTCCGGGCCTGCGCGGCCGCGAACTCCGCGTCCCGCAGCAACCGCTCGGCCTCGGCCAGCCCGTCGCGCGCCTCTTCCAGCACGCGCTGCGCACCCGACAGGTCGTCAGGCTCGCTCGCCGGCGGCTCGAAGTCCTCGAACAGCGTGTCGTGCGGCGAGGCGAACTCCTCGAACAACGACATCTGCCCCGGCACGCCCTCGACCGCGGGCTGCTTGCTGGTCTCCTCGCCCTCGGCCTCGTCGTCCGCACCGACACCGAGCCGCGCGGTCAGCACCGCGATCCGCTCCCCCGGGTCCCCTCCGGCGGTCAGCGAGCGCTCGGTCCGCCGGGCCTCGTGCAGCTCGGCCGTGGCCGTGTCCGCCTTGCGCAACACCTCCCGCGCCGCGGCAACGTCCTTGACTCCGGCCTTCTTCAGCAGGTCCTTCTCGCGCCGGACCGCCTCGTCCACCCGGGACCGCAGCGTCGCGGCTTCCCCACCCGCCCGGACGGTCACCTCGACCTGTCCCGGTACGCCGAGCACCAGCTCACCGGAGACCAGCAGCTCGGCCGACTCGTCGAAGCCGAGCTCCGCCGGTACCGTTCCCGCCGGGCAGTCCAGCCCGGTCCCGGACAACTCGACCGGCTCGGCGCCGAGTCGCCGTACGGACACCTCCGGGACTCCGGCCGCGAGCGCGGCGCGGGCCTCGACCACCGCGGCGTGCGCGTCCTCCAGCGCGGCGACCAAGGCGTCGTCGACCTTGATCCGGTCCAGGATCGTCCCCGCCGCGGCGATCCGGGCCCGGACGTCGACCAGCTCGGACTGCTGACCGAGCAGCCGGTCGAGCTCGGCGCGGTCCATCAGCTCCGAGACCCGGCGCTCCGCCTCCTGGACGTCGGTACGCCGGGCGTCCTTGAGCTCGACCACTTCGGCCAGGGCCGCCTCGGCCGCGTGCAGTGTCTCGGCCGCTGTCCTGGCGACCGTCTCCGCATCGATCCGGCGTTCGGTCAGCTCGGCGTCGGCCTTGGTGAACCGATCGACCTCGTCGAGCAGGCGTTCCCGCTCGACCCGGGTCCTGGTGTGGTTCTCCAGCCGGGCGCGGGCGGTCTCGGCCCGGTGCCGGACGGCGTCGCGGCGGAGCAGGATCTCGTCGGTCGCCTTCTTGCGTTCGCGCAGGTCCTCGACCGTGCCGAGGTGATCGGTGAGCCGGCCGCTGACGTCCTCGAGGTCGAGCGCCAGCCGCTCGGCCCGCCGGATGTCCTGCTGGACCTCCTCCATCGCCTTCAGCGCCTGGGCCTCGGTCAGCTCGGCAGCGACCACCGCCTTCTCGGACCTGGCGAAGTCCCCGGTCGCCCGGCCGCCGCGCGTCCAGTAGCGCAGGTACTCGTGCTCGACGGCCGTCACCAGCGGCATCGACGCGCCGTCGACCGGCGTCCCCGACTCCGCGGTCACCGCGGTGATCAACGGCTCGGCGTCGGCCGGCGTCGGCAGCACCAGCGACTGGCCCTGGCTGACCATCAGCGTCTGCCACAGCACCGGATCGACGTGCTGGTGGAAGAGCCGCTCGGCCTCGTTGTGCGCCTCGCGGCCGGTCCACGACTGCCGGCGGCCGTCGGGCTCGACGATGGTCAGCTCGGTGGAGCGGTTCTTCAGCCATCGTTTCGTGTAGGTCAGCTCGCGGCCGCCGAGGGTGAGCTCGGCCGTCACCTCCGGCCCGACGTCCTGGCCGACCGGCTGGATGTCGCGGATCCGGGTCGACTTCGAGTCGTCCGGCAGGTCGAAGACGAGGCCGAACGCCTCGACCAGGCTGGACTTGCCGACCTCGTTGTCGCCGACCACCACGGTGGTGCCGAGCGCGGGCAGCCGAACGGTACGGTCGGCGACGCCGCGGAAGTTCCGCAGCGTCAGGGAGTGCAGCCTCATCCCGCGTCCCGGGCCAGTCGGTGCATCAGCGACAGCGCCGCGCCGGCGCCCTCGTCACCGGCCGCCAGCGCCTGGCGCAGCTCCTCCATCGCGGCCCGCGCCGGCCCGCTCAGCTGCAAGGCGTCGAGGTCGGCCGCGTCCGGGGCCGGCCGGACGGTCCAGAACTTGGCCCACCGCTCGACACTCGCGAAGACCTCGCCCTGCGCGTCGATGATCATGTCGAGCCGGCTGTGCAGCGGAAGCGGCAACGAGCCGTCGCCGGCGAGCCGGACGTACGTCCGCTCCTTCTCCGGCAGCTCCGCGAACCAGTTCTCCAGCGCCTGCAGCGACTCCTCGTCGAACAGCTCGACCCGGTGGTCGACCATGTGCCACGCGCCGACCCGCACCGGCTCGACCTCGATCGCGCCGGCGCGGATCGTCACCTCGAGCACGTTCCCCGGGGCGTCCTCCTCGGGTGAGGTGACCTCCTGCGTGCCGGCGAACCAGATCCGCTCGGTCACCCGTGTCGTCGAGTGCCGGTCGCCGAGACCGACGTACTGCACGCGGCCGTCGGCGACCGCTGCCTCGAGCGCGGCCTGGTCGATGGTCGGTACGTCGGACATGCCGCCGCTGAGACTGGTCAGCTGGCCGTGCGCCAGCAGGATCCGGGTGACGCCCGGTGCCGCGGGCTGCAAGTCGGCGTATCCGGGTGCGGCCGGGTCCGACAGTGGGCGGCGCGACCGCCACGGCGCACCGACGATCTCGACACCGGGAACGATCTCCAGCGGCGTGGTGTCGGTCAGCACGGTCACGTGGTCGGGGGCGTGGGCCTGCCACTGCGCCGACGTCCACAGCGAGCCGGGCTCGAGGGCGTCGTGGTTGCCGGGCAGGAGTACGACCGGGACCGGGATCCGCTTGAGCGCTTCGCAAGCCCGCAGGATCGTCTGCCGCTCGACCTGGTTGTGCTCGAACACGTCCCCGGTGACCACCACGAAGGCCGCTCCGGAACTGGTTGCGACGTCACCGATCCGCGCGACAGCGTCCAGCCGGGCCTGACCCCACCGGGCCTGACCGTCCGGCCCCAGGAACCGGCGCATCATCCCGAGCTGCCAGTCCGAACTGTGCAGAAACGTGATCGACTCTTCCATCGCGCTGAGAACGCTAACCCGCCCCACCGACAACCACCCAACCCAACACACCCCAACTCCCACACCGGCCACACTCCGGACGCCCGGCTGCGCTCCCGGTCCGGATAATCGCGGTGTGGACAGCTACCTGGAGACCGAACGACTGACTCTGCGCCGGTTCACCGAGGCGGACCTGGACCTGCTGGCCGCACTGGACTCCGATCCTGAGGTGATGCGCTTCCTGACGGGGCAGCCGACGCCACCGGACGAGGTGGCGAACGTCGTCCTGCCGGGGATCCTGCGGATGTACGACGAGCAGCCGGGACTGGGGACGTTCGCGGCCGAGCAGAAGGCGGACGGCGAGTTCGTCGGGTGGTTCGGCCTGCAGCCGACCAAGGAGGCCGGGACCGTGGACGTCGGGTACCGGCTGAACCGGGTCGCCTGGGGCAAGGGGTACGCCACCGAGGGCACGAAGGCGCTGATCGACAAGGCGTTCGGCGAGCTCGGCCTCGACCGGGTCGTCGCGGACACGATGGCGGTCAACCACCGGTCCCGGGCGGTGATGCGCCGGTCCGGGCTGCGGTTCGTCCGGATCTTCCACGAGCACTTCGGCGACCCGCTGCCCGGCAGCGAGTTCGGCGAGGTCGAGTACGCCGTCGACCGCCGGACCTGGGAAGCTGGACGACGTGCCTGACGACCAACGCCCGTACGCCGTCCTGGACATCGACGCGACGCTGTCCGACACCAGTGAGCGGATCCACTTCCTGCAGAGGCGGCCGAAGGACTGGGACTCGTTCTTCGCGCACGCCAAGGAGGACGCGGTCCTCGACGAGGGCCTCGCGGTCGCCACCACGCTCGCGGCCGACCACGAGATCGTCTACCTGACCGGCCGGCCCGAGCGCCTGCGCCGGGACACGCTGAAGTGGCTGAAGGACAACGGCTTCCCGGACGGAAAGGTGTACATGCGCGGCAACACCGACCGCCGTCCGTCCGTGATGATGAAGCTCGGCCGGCTCAAGCGACTGGCCGAGCAGCGGCCGGTCGCCGTCCTGGTCGACGACGACGTCAAGGTCTGCGCCGCGGCCGAGAAGGCCGGCTACCCGGTGATGAGGGCCGACTGGGGACTCGATGCCGAGACCCAGCCGACCCTCTTCGAGGCCCAGGAGAAAGAGGGCCGGACGTAGCTACCTGCTCAGGCCGACGGTCAGCACGTTCGGGTACGGCGGGTACGGCGGCAGGAAGAAGTTCTGCACCTTCGACCCGTGGAGGAACGCGTTCCGGGCGTAGATCAGCGGGACGACCGGCGAGTCGGCCATGATCTGCTTGTCGATCGCCGTCCACTGCCCGGCCGCCGTGCTCCGGTCCGGCTCGGCCGTGGCCGCGGCGATGGCGGTGTCCACCGCCGGGTTCGAGTACCGCGACATGTTGTAGCCGCCGTTGCCGGCCTCCGACGACGCAAACAGCGGCTGGATGTTGCCGAGGGCGCTCGGGAAGTCGGGCAGCCAGCTCGACACGGTCAGGTCGAAGTCGGGCTTGTTGCCGGTGACCAGGTCGGTCAGCGGCTCGTAGTCCAGCGGCCGGATGCTGACCGTGATGCCGGCTCGCTTGAGACCTTGCTGGATCGCCTGCGCGACGGCGAGGTTCGTCGGTAGGTTCTCGGCCACCATCACCAGGTTGAGGTTGCTCACCCCGGCGGCCGCGAGCATCGACTTCGCCTTCTCCGGGTCGCCCTGCGGCGGTGCCGGGTACAGGTCGTACTTCTCGTAGCCCTCGATCCCCGGCGTGATCAGGGTGGTCGCGATCTCCCCGCCGTACTCCGGGCCGCCCTCGGCGACCTGGACGGCCTGCTTGTCGACGGCGTACTGGATCGCCTTGCGGACCTCGGGGTTCGCCAGCGCCGGGCGCTTGGTGTTCATCGCCAGGTACTGCAACGCACCGGACGGCGACGTCGCCACCCGGGACTTCACCGCCGGGTTGCCGGTGACCGTCGGGATCAGCGCGGCCGGCACCGACACCCCGGTGGACGCGGCGAACTTGTCGTCACCGGCGTCCGCGATCAGCCGCTGGTTGACCACGTCGGGTTGCAGGCCCATGTCGAGCACGATCGCGTCCGGCAGCCCGGTCCGGGCCTCGTCGGTCGCCTTGTCCCAGTTCGGGTTCCGCTCCAGCTCGAGCTTGGAGCCCGGGGCGTACGACTTCACCTGGTACGGACCGCTCGCGACCGGGTCCTCGCCGTAGTGCGCCGGGTCCTTGTCGGCGGCCTTGGGCACCGGCGAGAACGCCGGCATGCTGACCACCCACGGCCAGTCGCCGAACGGCTTGTTCAGCCTGAAGACGATCGTGGAGTCGTCCGGCGTCTCGACCGACGCCAGCTGCGCACCCTTGTAGGGACCGGAGTACTTGTCCCCGCCGACCAGCAGCGACTTGTGGTAGCCGAGACCGCCGGACAGCTCGGGCGCGAACGACCGCTCGATGCCGTACTTGATGTCAGCGGCAACGATCGGCGACCCGTCGGCGTACTTGAGGCCTGGCTTCAGCTCGTATGTCCAGGTCTTGCCGCCGTCAGTGACCTGGCCGGTGTCGGTGGCGAGGTCGGGGACCAGCTCGGCCGCCTTGTCGGGCGACGTCTTCCACGACGTCAGGCCGCGCAGCACCAGGTGGATCGTGCTGGTGCCCAGGTTCTGGCTCTTGGCCGGGTCGAGGCTGATCTCCTTGCTCGTGCTGAGAACGTGGAACGTGCCACCGGCCTCGGCGGCCGCGGTGGTGCCGCCACCAGGGGTGGACTGGTTGTTGGCGTTGCAGGCGGCCACCGCCAACGCCAACGCGGCCGCAACCGCGACCGCTCGGGTGATGCGCTTCATCGGTTCCTCTCAGAGGGTGGGGGTCTCAGGGAAGTAGCAGGCGGCCCGGTGTTCGGTGCTGCCCTCGACGGGTTCGAGCACCGGCCGCTTCGTCGCGCAGACGTCCTCCGCCTTGTAACACCGGGTCCGGAACGGACACCCGGACGGCGGGTCGATCGGGGTCGGCACGTCGCCGGACAGCACGATCCGGTCCCGCTCGGCGCCGGGCTCCGGCACCGGTACGGCGGACAGCAGCGCCTTCGTGTACGGGTGCGCGGGAGCCGAGTACACCTCGGCCGCCGGCCCCTCCTCCACGATCGTGCCCAGGTACATCACCGCCACCCGGCTGGCGACCTGACGGACGACCGCCAGGTCGTGGGCGACCAGCACGTACGAGAGGCCGAGCTCGTCACGGAGATCGGCCAGCAGGTTCAGCACCTGCGCCTGCACGGAGACGTCGAGCGCGGACACCGGCTCGTCACAGATCAACAGTTCCGGCTGCACGGACAGGGCCCGGGCGATTCCGATCCGCTGGCGCTGACCGCCGGAGAACTCGTGCGGATACCGCTCGAGATGCTCCCCGGACAGCCCGACCTGCCGGAGCAGGTCGACCAGCTGGGCGCGGGTCGGACGGACGCCCTGGGCCCGGAACGGCGTGGTCAGGATGGTTCCGACGGACTGGCGCGGGTTCAGTGACGCCTGCGGGTCCTGGAACACCAGCTGGATCTTGCGCCGGACCGGCCGCAGCTTTCGTCCACGGACCTTGGTGACGTCCGCGCCACCGATCGCGACCGTCCCGGCGGTCGGGTCGAGCAGCCGGGTCGCCACCCGGGCCAGCGTCGACTTCCCGGAGCCGGACTCGCCGACCAGGCCGACCGTCTCGCCCTTGCGGACGACGAAGTCCACCCCGTCGACGGCCCGGACCGCCTTGCCCTCGCGCCACGGTGCGCCGCGGACGCCGAAGTACTTGCGGACGCCGTCGAGGCGGAGCAGTTCGTCAGGCATCGGCCGGCCTCCGGCCCAGGTGGCAGGCGGCCTCGTGGTCGCCCTCGCCCGGTCGCGGCGTGAGCTCGGGACGCTCGGTGACACAGCGTTCACCGACGCGTTCGGCGTACGCGCACCGCGGCTGGAACGGGCAGCCGGTGGTGATCGACCCCGGCGACGGCGGCGTACCCGGGATCGTGGCCAGCCGCGGCCTCGGCGGGACGTCGACCCGCGGCACCGCACCGAGCAGGCCCAGGCTGTACGGATGCGCCGCCCGGTGGAACAGGTCGCGGACGGTCCCCCGCTCGGCCGCGCGGCCGGCGTACATGACGAGGACGTCGTCCGCGGTCTCGGCGACCACCCCGAGATCGTGCGAGATCAGCACGAGCGCCGTACCGAACTCCGCCTGGACGTCCGCCAGCAGCCGCATGATCTGCGCCTGCACGGTGACGTCGAGCGCGGTGGTCGGCTCGTCCGCGATCAGCACCTTCGGGTTGTTCACCAGAGCCATAGCAATCACGACCCGCTGCCGCATTCCCCCGGAGAACTCGTGCGGATAGTTGCCGGCCCGGCGGGCCGCGCCCGGGATGCCGACCAGGTCGAGCAGCTCCACGGCCCGGCGGCGGGCCTCCTTCTTCGAGACCGAGTGGTGCAGGCGGTACGCCTCGGCCACCTGCCACCCGACGGTGTAGTACGGGTTCAGCGCGGACAGCGCGTCCTGGAAGACCAGCGCGATGTCGTTGCCGCGGATTGCACGGAGCTCGTCGGCGGGCAGGCCGACGAGCTCGCGGCCGTCGAGCAGCACCTCGCCCTTGACGTCCGCGTTCGCCGGCAGCAGGCCCATCACGGCGGCCGAGCTCACGCTCTTGCCCGAGCCGGACTCGCCGACGATCGCCAGCGTCCGGCCGGGCGCGACCGCGAAGTCGATGCCGTCGACCGCGGGGACCAGACCGTTCTCGGTCCGGAACGTCACGTGCAGGTCGTGAACCTCGAGCACGGGCCGGTCAGCCATGGCTCACCCTCGGGTCGAGCGCACCGTGCACGATGTCCACCAGCAGGTTCGCGAGAATGATCAGGAACGCCGAGAACAGCGTCGTACCGACGACCACGGCGACGTCCAGCTGGCCGACCGCGCTGAGCAGCAGCTCGCCGAGGCCCTGCATGCTGAACACCTTCTCGGTCAGGATCGCACCGCCGAGCAGACCGCCCAGGTCGAGCCCGAACAGCGTCACGATCGGCACCAGCGCGCCGCGCAGCCCGTGCCGCAGCACCACCCGTGACTCCCCGGCGCCCTTCGCCCGGGCGGTGGTGATGTGGTCGAGGCTGAGCTCCTCGAGCATCTGTGCCCGGGTCAGCCGGATGTACGCCGCCGCCTGGATCAGCGCCAGCACCAGCCAGGGCGTGATCAGGTGCCACGCCCAGTCGACCGGGCTCTCGGTGAACGGGACGTAGCCGTTGACCGGGACCATGTTCAGCCAGAACCCGAACACCAGGATCGCCAGCAGGCCGACCAGGAACGACGGCGACGCGACGCCCACCAGCGCGAAGCCGACGGCCAGCCGGTCGAGGAGCCTGCCCCGGTTCAGCGCGGCGACGACCCCCAGGGACACACCGATGAGCAGCCAGAGCACCGCCGCGCCGAGCGCGATCGACGCGGTCACCGGCAGCCGCTCGATGATCAGCGTGGTGACGGGCCGGGCCAGCGGGAACGAGTAGCCGAAGCACGGTGCGTTGCAGTGCACGGCCGCCGTACCCTCGCCGAAGGTCCGGCCGGCGAAGACGCCCTTGAGGAAGTTCAGATACTGCTGGAGCGTGCTCTGGTCCAGCTGCATGAAGTGCCGGGCCTGTTCGAGACGGTCCGGCGTACAGGGTTTGCCACAGGCCAGGTGGGCCGGGTCGGCCGGCAGCGCGTAGAAGATCAGGTAGACGGCGAGGCTCAGCGCGAGCATCACCAGGATCGCGGCGGCCAGCCGCCGGACGACGAACCAGGCGAGGTCGGGCATCAGCCGGCCCTCCGCATCCGGACGTCGAACGCGTCCCGGATCCCGTCACCGAGCAACGTGAACCCGAGGACGGCGAGGAACAGCGCCGCCCCGGGGAAGGCCAGGAACCACGGGTCGGCGCCGGTGTAGACCCAGACGATCGAGTCGGAGATCGACCGGCCGAGGCTCGGAGTCGGCGGCGGTACGCCGACACCGAGGAACGACAGCGCTGCCTCGGCGGTGATGTAGCCGGGGATCGCGAGGGTGGCGACGACGAGCACCGGGCCGAGCAGGTTCGGCAGCAGCTCGCGGGCGATGACGTGCCAGCCGGACGAGCCGACGCTGCGGGCCGCCTCGACGAACTCGCGGGCGACCAGCGACTTGGCCTGGTTGCGGATCAGCCGGGCGAGCGTCGCCCAGCCGAACACGCTGAGCACCAGGATCAGCAGCAGCCAGCGCGGGAACGACGCCGGCACGATGATGCCCAGGGCAATCATGAAGACGAGTTGCGGGAAGCCGAACAGGAAGTCGATCAGCCGGGACACGACCGCGTCGTACCAGCCGCCGAAGTATGCGGCGCTGATGCCGACCAGGGTGCCGACCACCGTGGTGACGGCAGTGGCGACGACCGCGATGAACAACGACGTCCGCAGGCCGAGCACGACGACCGAGAACAGGTCGCGCCCGGTCAACGGCTCCACGCCGAACCAGTGGTCGCCGCTCACCCCTCCCAGCGCACCCTTCGGTGCGTTCCCGCGGACGGGATCGAGCAGGTCGATGTGGTACGTGTACGCGTCCTGCCCCGCCAGCCGGACGAGCAGCGGCGCCGCGGCCGCGACCACGATCAGCACGACCACGATGACCACACCGGCACGTGCACTTCGGTCCCGCCGCAACCGGCGCACCGCCTGCCTGGTCGGTGACACGGTCCCGGCGACCGACGAACTCACAAGCACTCCCGACAGATC
>NZ_SMKR01000102.1 GCF_004348725.1 Kribbella turkmenica | reverse complement strand
GTTCCAGACCATCCTGGAGAACGTGCCGGCCCCGACGTACGTCGAGGACGCGCCGCTGCAGGCGCACGTGACCAACCTGGACGCCTCGCCGTTCCTGGGCCGGCTCGCGCTGGTCCGCGTGCACGAGGGCACGCTGAAGAAGGGCGCGCAGGTCGCCTGGTGCAAGCACGACGGCAGCGTCGAGCGGGTCAAGATCACCGAACTGCTGATCACCGAGGCGCTCGAGCGGGTGCCGGGCGACTCCGCCGGGCCGGGCGACATCTGTGCGATCGCAGGCATCCCGGAGATCATGATCGGCGACACGCTCGCCGACCCGGAGAACCCGAAGCCGCTGCCGTTGATCACCGTGGACGAGCCGGCCATCTCGATGACGATCGGTACCAACACCTCGCCGCTGGCCGGCCGGACCAAGGGCACCAAGGTCACCGCCCGCCTGGTCAAGGACCGGCTGGACAAGGAACTCGTCGGCAACGTGTCGATCAAGGTGCTGCCGACCGAGCGGCCGGACGCCTGGGAGGTGCAGGGCCGTGGTGAGCTGGCGCTGGCCATCCTGGTCGAGCAGATGCGCCGCGAGGGCTACGAGCTGACCGTCGGCAAGCCGCAGGTGGTCACCCGCGAAATCGACGGCAAACGGCACGAGCCGGTCGAGCGGCTGACGATCGACTGCCCCGAGGAGTACCTCGGCACCGTCACCCAGCTGCTCGCGGTGCGCAAGGGCCGGATGGAGCAGATGACGAACCACGGCACCGGCTGGGTCCGGATGGAGTTTCTGGTCCCGGCCCGCGGGTTGATCGGGTTCCGGACCGAGTTCCTCACCGACACCCGCGGGACCGGGATCGCGCACCACGTGTTCGAGGGGTACGAGCCGTGGTTCGGCGAGCTGCGGACGCGGCCGAGCGGTTCCCTGGTGGCGGACCGGGCCGGCGCGGCGACGTCGTACGCGATGATCAACCTGCAGGAGCGCGGCACGCTGTTCGTCGAGCCGACGACCGAGGTCTACGAGGGGATGATCGTCGGCGAGAACTCGCGCTCGGACGACATGGACGTGAACATCACCAAGGAGAAGAAGATGACCAACGTCCGGTCGTCGACCGCGGACGAGTTCGAGAAGCTCGTCCCGGCCCGCAAGCTCTCGCTCGAGCAGTCGCTGGAGTTCTGCCGCGAGGACGAATGCGTCGAGGTCACCCCCGACGCGGTCCGCATGCGCAAGGTCGCCCTGACCCAGGTGGAACGAGCCAAACTCGGCCGCAAGAACAAGAGCTGAATCAACCCACGCGAGCCCCGCGCGCCTTTCACCCGCGCCCGGCTCATCGCCGTTCGTCCTTCGGCTTGCTGCCTGAGGGCGGTGTGCGGGCTGGCGCCCTGCTCGTAGACGTCCGAGGGCCGTTCAAGCCACGAGGCTCGCAGCGGGCGCGGGCGCGGGCGCGGTGAACCACAGCGGTGTGATACATACTTCTCCGGCCCGGCGGCCCGGGGTCGCGGTGCCGGATCGTTACCAACCAGACGTCCGGGGGTGGCGTCTGTGATGTGCAAGGAAGACTTCAGTTGGGGGAAGGACGAAACATGGGCATTCTGCGTAAGCTCGGCGCCACCGTCACGGCTGCCACGTTCGTGGGAGTGGGCGCACTGACCGCCACCACGACGGCCGGGGCTGCCACGGTCGCGCCGAGGGTTGCGCCCCAGGCCGTGGTCGCGCCGCAGAAGGCGACCGCGGCGGCGAGTCCGGCCGCGGTCGTTCCGGGGAAGCTGCGGATCGACAAGCGGTGCATGACGAGGGGCCGGGTGCTGTGCCTGAACAAGCGCACCCGGAAGCTGGTGTACCTGGTGAACGGCAAGCCGATCCAGATCACCGACGCGCGGTTCGGCGGCCGGAAGACCCCGACGCGCAACGGTGTGTTCAAGGTCTACCGCAAGTCGAAGAACCACGTGTCGTCGCTGTACAAGTCGCCGATGCCGTACGCGATGTTCTTCAGCGGCGGTCAGGCGATCCACTACTCGTCGGACTTCAAGGCCCGCGGGTACAACGGCGCCTCGCACGGCTGCGCGAACATCCGGGACAAGAAGAAGATCGCCTGGATCTTCGCCCGGGTGAAGATCGGCGACAAGGTCGTCGTCTACAGCGCCTGACCGACCGGTCAGCGGCCGGAGAGTGCCTACTCTCCGGCCGCTGTCGCGTTCTGGAACGCCTTGTACAGCCGGGGATCCAGCAGACAGAAGGTCGCCGTCAGGACCTCCGTCGCCGTCTCCCGCAACGTCCGTACGGCGATGTCGGCCGCCGACTGCGCCGGCCAGCCGTAGATCCCGGCCGAGACCGCCGGCAGCGCCAGCGTCCGCGCCCCCAACTCGTCCGCGATCCGCAACGCGGTGCGGTAGCAGGACTCGAGCAGCGCCGGATCCCGTTGACCCGCGGTGTAGTTCGGCCCGACCACGTGGATCACGTACGACGCCGGCAGCGCGCCCGCGGTCGTCCACGCGGCCTCGCCGGTCCGGGCACCGTTCGGATACCGCTCGATCAGCTCGGCGAGGATCTCCGGTCCGCCGGCCCGGTGGATCGCGCCGTCGACCCCGCCGCCGCCCCGCAAGGCGTGGTGGGCCGCGTTGACGACCGCGTCCACGCTGACCGTGGTGATGTCCGCCGTACTCAGCACGATTTCCATGAACGCATCCTCCGGTACGCTGGGGCGCCAACCAAAAGGCCGGTGAGGACGTCCCACCAGAGCAGGGACGTGGTCTATCAAGAGGGGGGTCCGATGCGCGGACCGATCATTCGCACGGTGGTGACCGGATTGGTCGTCGGCGCCGGGATTACGGCACTGCTCAGTCTAGGAACCCAGGCGACCGCGGCTCCGGCCGATTTCGAGACCGTGCCGTTCGAGGTCAGCGGTGAGCTGCCGATATACCCGAAGGCGCTGTGGAAGAACGGATCCACCGGGACGAACGTGCGCAAGGTCGAGGCCCGCCTGGTCCAGCTCGGGCTGCTGGAGAAGCGCTACCAGGACAACGAGTTCGGCACCATGACCCGGTCCGCGGTGAAGAAGTTCCAGAAGTCCAAGGACATCCCCCGGCTCGGGTACGTCGACCAGAACACCTGGGACGAGCTGGTCGCGGTGACGCGCGAACCGACCCAGACCGAGCTGTACCCGCCGCCGCCCATGGTGAACGGCAAGCGGCTCGACGCGCGCTGCGCCACCGGGGTCGTGCTCTGCATCGACAAGACCAGCCGCAAGCTGCGGTACGTCGTCGACGGAGTCGTGAAGATGCAGCTCGACGTCCGGTTCGGCGCGGAGAAGACGGCGACCCGCGAGGGCAGCTTCTCGGTCGGCTGGAAGAGCCGCGACCACGTCTCCAAGCTGTACGACTCCCCGATGCCGTACGCGATGTTCTTCTCCGGCGGCCAGGCGGTGCACTACTCGTCGGACTTCGCCGCCCGCGGGTACAACGGTGGCTCGCACGGCTGCGTGAACGTGCGCGACCTGGGCAAGATCAAGATCCTGTTCGACCAGATCGACGTCGGCGACAAGGTGATCGTCTACCGCTCGTAGGGCGGACCTACAGCGGGCGCGGCCCCCGGCGGCGACGGATCGCGCCCCACCCGCCGCGGCCGCGACCGGCGGCCGCGCGCAGGGCGGGCCGGGCGTCGACCAGGTACACACCGGCGGCGACGATACCGATCAGGCCGAAGAAGCTCAGCCAGCCCTGGAAGATCTGACTCAGCGTGAACACCGCCAGGATCAGCACCCAGCCCGGCTTGGTCAGCTTGTCCGCGGCGACGAACACCGCCCGCGGCCGGAAGGCGGCATCCAGCAGCGCGACCAGCTTGATTCCGAGCAGCACCCACCAGATGATCTCGAGCGGACCGGCGAACCCGGGAAAGAGGTTCGGGAACGTGGCGAGTGGGAGCATGCGTACGAGCGTACCCAAAGACCGGGCGGCCCACCTCTGCTGAGTGCAGATTCTGGGCCGCCCGGCCGGAGATTCACCCGGATGCCGGGTGTCGTTACTGTCAGTCGCCGACCGTGCCGGCGGCGTCCGCGGCGGCCTTGGACGCCGTCTTCGCGGTCTTCCGGGCGCTGGTCGCGGTCGCCTTGACGTTGCGGCCGGCGGTGTCGGCGGTCTTCTTCGCGGTCGTCCGGGTGGCCTTCGCCTTGCTCACCGTGGTCTTGGCCTGGGTGACCAGGTCCTCGGTGGCCTTCTGGCTGCGGATCCGCTCGACCAGTTCCTTGCCGCGGCCGGCCAGGTCCTCGTAGGTCTCCTCGGCCTGGCCGAGGACAGTGGTGAGACCGGCCTGGGCGGTGGCCGGCAGCTCACGCAGCTTGCCCGGCGCGGTCCGCGCGTCGGCGACGATCGCGTCGAGCCGCTTGGCGAGCTCGGTCTGCGCCTTGCTCAGCTCGGTCTGCAGGGTCTTCTGGTCCAGCTTGGCGAACCGGGCGGTGACGTCGTCGCTGACCGCGCGGAACTTCTCCACCGCCAGGTCGCCGGCACCGGCGAGCACGTAGAGCGGGGTAACGGGCGTACGGGTAGCCATCAGGCTTCTCCTCGGGATGTCTTCAGCAGGAAAGGAAACTACGTGGTGCGCTTGCTCGCAGGGGTCTTTCTGGCCGCCGGCTTCTTCGCGGCAGCCGGCCTGGCAGGCTCCGGCTTCTCGTGGACCTCGTCGTCAGCGGCCGCGTTCTCCCGGACGAAGGACGCGTAGACGTCCAGCAGCACACGCTTCTGCCGCTCGTTCAGCGCGGGATCGAGCAGTACGGCGTCGACCACGCCGGACGCGCCGCGGGCGCCGTCGGAGCTGTCGTCCGGATCGAGGATGCCGGCCCGTACGTACAGGGTCTCCGCGGAGATCCGCAACGCCTTCGCGAGCTGCTGCAGCACGTCGGCCGACGGTTTCCGCAGGCCGCGCTCGATCTGGCTGAGGTACGGGTTCGACACCCCGGCCAGGTCGGACAGCTGCCGCAGCGACAACTGCGCCTGCCGCCGCTGCTCGGCGAGGTACTCCCCGACGGAGCCCACCGAACCGGCGACACGATCACTCAACCTGGCCACGGACCCAGTGTGCTAGCAGAGTGCTTGCAATTGCAAGCAGGCCGGCCGTGAGCCCGCTCACCCGGGGTGGCCGGTCAGTCGAAGGCCGGCAGATGCGGCTGGACCGCGCCGACCTCGACGCCGCCGCCGTACAGCGGGAAGTGGGCCTGCTGCTCGACGACCTCGTGCTCCAGGCCGAGCTTGCGCAGTACGGCGGCCATCACCACGGCCCGGGCCCGCGGCGTACCGTCCTCGATCTTGAGCGCGATTCCCCGGCCGTCCTCGAGGCCGACGGCGTACACGCTCTCGGCGCCGACCTTGCAGAACAGCCCAGGGACGGCTCGCATCAGTGCGGCCTCGTCGCGGGTACTACCGCTGGCGTACTCCGGGAACTCCCGGAAAGCGTCCTTCACCTTGGCCTCGAGCGTGCCGGGCGCGGCCGCCGCGAACAGGCCGAACGAGCGGGCCAGTCCGGCCAGGCTGATGGCGAGGATCGGTGCGCCGCAGCCGTCGACCGCGACGTAGGAGACCTTCTCGCCGGCCGTGTCCTCGACCGCGGTCCGGATCACCTTCTGCAGCGGGTGGTCCGGCGAGCGGTAGTCCTCGAGCGGCCAGCCGTTGAGCACGCAGGCCAGCAGCATGGCGGCGTGCTTGCCGGAGCAGTTCATCGTGATCCGCTCCGGGCCGTGCCCCGCACGGACCCAGGCATCCCGGGCGGCGTCGTCCAGCGGGTACGCCGGCGGCGTCCGCAGTGCCGACGCGTCCAGCCCGGCCAGCGCGAGGATCTCGCGCACACCGTCCAGGTGGAACTGTTCGCCCGAGTGCGAGGCACCCGCGAGCGACAGCAGTCTGCCGTCGAGCGGCAGGCCGTGCCGGAGCATGCCGAGTGCCTGCATCGGCTTGTTCGACGAGCGCGGGAACATCGGCTCGTCGACCACGCCGACGGACCACTCGACGGCGCCGTCGGGATCGGTCACCACGACGGAGCCGCGGTGACGGCCCTCGACGAAGCCGCTGCGGACGACGTCGGCCAGGATCACAGGTTCGGTCACGACTGAACTGTACAGGTGCAAAATGCGGTGTTGCGAATGATCCGGCTCACAGCCGGGCGCGCACGTGCAACCCGGCGTCGGGGTCGACCAGGACGTCCTGGGTCGCGGTCACCGTCGGCTGATCCTCGGCGACGACCTCGAGCACGGCCTCCGGGTCCACGTTGCGCTTCACCAGCGCCAGCGCGATCGGGCCGAACTCGTGGTGGCGGGCGGCCGACCCGACGAACCCGATCTGCTTGTCCCCCGCGCGGACGGCATACCCGTGGGCCGGCAGGTGGTCGACCGAGCCGTCCAGGTGCAGCCGGACGAGCCGTCGCGGCGGTCGGCCGAGGTTGTGCACCCGGGCGACCGTCTCCTGACCGCGGTAGCAGCCCTTGTCCAGGTGAACGCCGACGCCCAGCCAGCCCACCTCGTTCGGGATCGCGCGCTCGTCGGTGTCCAGGCCGAACCGCGGCGCGCCGGCCTCGATCCGGAGGGCCTCGTAGGCCCAGATCCCGGCGGCAGGCGCTTCCAGGCCGGCCAACTCGGCCCGGGGCAGGAAGACCTCGTGCCCGCCGAGCGAATCCGCCCCACTACGGGTCAGGAAGTCGCCGGCGGCGGGGCCGGGCCGCCAGATGATCGCGTAGTCGTCGGTCACGTCGGTGAGCTCGACACGGGACATGAACACCATCTTCTGCAGCCACTCGATCAGCGCCGCGGCCGCACCGGGCTCGGTGTGCAGCCAGAACGTCTCGCCGTCGTCGACGCCGTACATCACGTGCTCGATGTGTCCGGTGGGCGACAGCAGCAGCGCCGTGGTCGACGTACCAGGCTCGAGGCCCTCGAAGTACTGCGTGGTGAGCGCGTGCAGCCAGGTCAGGCGATCCGGCCCGCCGATGGTCACGACGTCGCGGTGGGACAGGTCGACGAAACCGTCGCCGGCCGCGAGCATCCGCTGCTCCCGCAGGTCGGACCCGTAGTGGGCCGCCACACCGGCGTCGAGTCCGTCGGCCTCGACCGCGGCGGGCCTGTCCAGCAGGGGGCTGCGCTTCAGTGACATGTCACCAGCGTACGTCGCGCGGCGTACGGCGAACGCCTCCCACCGTGGGATGTGGACACCACCGGGTCGCGGACAGCCTGGAGGTACCAACTTCCGAAGGGAGCACGGCGATGAGCGACAGACGATTCCGGTTCGGTGTGGTGGGCAGCCCGGCGACCGCGGAGCAGTGGGCCACGACCGTCCGGCGGGCCGCCGACCACGGCTACACGAGCGTCCTGATGCCGGACGGCCTGCAGTTGCCGTCGCCGTTCGCGTCCCTCGCGATGGCGGCGACGCTCGCGGACGTCCGGGTCGGCACTTTCGTGGCGGCGGCCCCGCTGCGGACGCCCCGGCAGGCCGCGTGGGACGCGCACACGCTGACCGTGCTGACGGACGGCCGGTTCGACTTCGGCATCGGCACCGGGCGGCCGGGCACCGACGAGCAGGCGGCCGAGCTGGGGCTGCCGTACGGCTCCGGCAAGGAACGCCGCGACCAGGTGCGTGCGACCCTCGACCTCCTGGAGCAGCTCGACGGCGACCGGCGTACGCCGATCATGCTGGCCGCCGGCGGACCACGGGCACTCGCGCTCGCGGCGGCCCGGGCGGACATCGTGTCGATCGCCAAGGACGCGCTGACGCCGCGGACCGAGATCCTGCGGCTGGTCCGCGATCTGCGCGAGCTGGCCGGACCGCGCGCGGACGACATCGAACTCGCGATGAACCTGTTCGCGGCCGGGACCCGCGAGCTGCCGCCGTGGACGCGGCGGGCGGCCGGGGTCGCGCCCGAAGTACTGGAGTCGAGCGACTCGCTGATGATGCTGCGCGGCACGCCGCAGCAGATGGTCGACGAGCTGGCGCGTCGCCGGGACGAGTTCGGTTCGTCGTACATCACCGTCAACGCGACGTACCTCGACGACCTCGCTCCTGTGGTCGAGAAGCTGACCGGGAGCTGAGCATGACACTGCCCGCCAGCTTGCAGGGAGCTGACGGGCAGTGCCGGAGGGGTGGGAAGGGTGTCTAGTGGCGAACCTGCTCGCGGTCGACCGGCCGCTCGGTGACCTGCGGTACGTCGCCCGCGTGGGTGTCACCGGCGGCGAACGCGGCCTCGTCGAACGGATCGTCCCCGGCGAAGACCTGACGGGCCTGGTCCTTGTCGAACGCGCCGACCCACTGACCGACCACGACGGTCGCCACCGCGTTGCCGGCGAAGTTCGTCAGCGCCCGGGCCTCGGACATGAACCGGTCGATCCCGACGATCAGGCCGACGCCGTCGACCAGGTCCGGCCGGTGCGACTGCAGGCCGCCGGCCAGGGTGGCCAGACCGGCACCGGTGACGCCGGCCGCGCCCTTCGAGGCGATGATCATGAACGCCAGCAGGGAGATCTGCTGCCCGAGCGAGAACGGCTGGTCCATCGCCTCGGCGATGAACAGCGACGCCATGGTCAGGTAGATCGCGGTGCCGTCCAGGTTGAACGAGTAGCCGGTCGGGACGGTGATGCCGACCACCTGCTTGCCGACGCCGAGATGCTCCATCTTCCCGATCAGCCGCGGCAGCGCGGTCTCCGAGGACGAGGTGGACACGATCAGCAGGAACTCGCGGCCGAGGTAGCGCAGCAACTGGAAGACCGAGATCCCGGCGACCACGCGCAGAACGGTGCCCAGGACAACGACCACGAAGAGCAGGCAGGTGACGTAGAAGGCCAGCATGATCTTGCCCAGGCTGACCAGCGCGTCCGTGCCGGTGGCGCCGACCACGGCCGCGATCGCGCCGAACGCACCGATCGGGGCGACCCACATGATCATCGACAGGATCTTGAACACCAGCCGCTGCAGGTGCCCGATGCCGTTCAGGATCGGCTGCCCGGTCGCGCCCATCGCCTGCAGCGCGAAGCCGACCAGCAACGCGACCAGGACGGTCTGCAGGACCTCGCCCTCGGTCAGCGCGGACACGATCGTCTGCGGGATGATGCCCAGGATGAAGTCCGACGTGCTCTCGTGCGCCCCGGCGGCCTGCTTCTGGCCGGCCTCGCGCAGGGTGTCGGTCAGGTTCAAACCGGACCCGGGCTGGACCAGATTGCCGACCAGCAGGCCGATCGCGAGCGCGGCCGTCGACATCACCAGGAAGTAGACGAGCGCGAGGCCGCCGACCTTGCCGACGCTGGCGGCCTGGCGGACCGAGCCGATGCCGAGCACCAGCGTGCAGAAGATGACCGGGCTGATCATCATCTTGATCAGGTTGACGAACCCGGTGCCGAGCGGTTTCAGCTCGACCGCGAAGTTCGGGAAGAGGAAGCCGACACCGATGCCGAGCAGCACGGCGACGATGACGGCGATGTAGAGGAAGTGGGTCCGATCGTTGCGAACCGGGGTCGGTCGGGATTCGGTCGGGCTCGACATGGGGGACACTCCTGTATCGGCCGGGCGGGCTGTACCTGAGTAACTGTGACGTGACGCACAGGGAAACCGGGCATTTCGTTCATATCGTTCGCCAACCGAACCAGCGCCGCCGATGGAATGCACAAATCCCCCGCGTCCTGTGCACACTGTCGGCATGAAGGGACGGCCATGGGAGCTGCGTCGCCAGGTGCTCTGGCTGCAGACCGTCACGGCCGTGGTGTTGATCGCGATGGTCTGGATCACCATGGTCGCCCGCTCCCGGGCGCAGGCGGTCCGGGACGCCGCGGTTGCGGGAAACGCGCCGCCCGGCTGGTGGGAGCTGGTCCGGCTCGACGTCCGTTCGATGCTCGGGGTCGCGAGCCTGATGCTCGGGGTCGCGATCGCCGGGAACGCGCTGGTCTCCTGGCGGGTGCGGCGAGCCACCCGGGGCATCGGCACCCAGGCACTGGCCCGGATGCTCGACTTCTACGAGGGCGTCCTGCGGGCCGCGCGTGAGGGCCTGATCCTGCTCGACGCCGACGGCCGGGTCCAACTGGTCAACGACGAGGCCCGCCAACTGCTCGGTCTGCGCACCGTCGAGCCCGGTACTCCGGTCGGCGAGCTCCACCTGCGCACCACCCTGGCCGAGCTGATGATCGCCGGCCGGACGGCGTACGACGAGCTTCATCTCGGTGCCGAGGGGGTGGTGGTCGTCAACCAGCAACCGGCCCGGTCCGGCCGGATCGTCACCCTGCGGGACCACACCGAGCTGCAGCGCCTGCTCGGTGAACTGGACGCGGTCCGCAGCCTCGCCGAATCCCTGCAGGCACAGAACCACGAGGCCTCGAACCGTCTGCACACCGTGGTCAGCCTGATCGAGATCGGCAAACCGGAGAAGGCCCGCGAGTTCGCGGTGTCGGAGCTGCAGTTCGCCCAGGCGATGACAGATCGCGTCGTCGGCACGGTCGGCGACCCCGTTCTCGCGTCACTGCTGCTCGCCAAGCTGTCGCAGGCCCAGGAACGCGGTGTGGTGCTGACGCTGGAGCTCGGTCAGGAAGCACTCAACACCCGGCTGCCGGCCCAGGACGTGGTCACGGTCGTCGGCAACCTGCTCGACAACGCGATCGAGGCCGCGCGCGGCGGATCCGCTCCGCGCCGGGTCGAACTGCGGGCGAGCACCACGCCGGACGCCATCGATCTCGCGGTCACCAACACCGGCGCCGAGCTGGGTGCGGTGGAACTGGCGCACATGTTCGACCGCGGCTGGACGACGAAGGCCGAGCCGGGGCACGGGCTCGGGCTCGTACTGGTCCGCAGTACGGTCGAGCGCTGGCAGGGCACGGTGATGGTCGACCCCGACTCCGAGCTGGACGACGTACCTGCGCTGACCGTGCGTGTCCGGCTGCCGCGGGCGGTGGACGCCAGTGCCTGACCTGCGGGTCCTCGTCGTCGAGGACGACCCGGTCGCCGCGGAGGCTCATCGCACCTACGTCGACCGGCTGCCCGGCTTCACCTGTCTCGGCGTCGCCGGTACGGCGGCCCGCGCACTTCAGGTGCTCGCTCGGGGCCCGGTGGACCTGGTGCTGCTGGACATGCACCTGCCCGACGGGCACGGACTGGACGTCGTCCGCCGGATGCGGGCCCTGGGCAACCAGACCGACGTGGTCGCGGTGACGTCGGCGCGCGAGGTGGCCGCGGTCCAGGCGGCGGCCCGGATCGGCGTCGTGCAGTACGTGCTGAAACCCTTCGCCTATGAGACTTTGCGGGACCGGTTGACGGCGTACGCGCGGCAACGCAAGGCGGCCGAGGCAGGTCAGGTGGTCGCGGACCAGGACGAAGTGGACCGGTTGTTGCACCCGGCAACCGTGTCGTCGGTGCCGAAAGGTCTGGCCGGATCGGTACTGGACCGCGTCGTCCAGCTGCTCGGGAACCGCGAGGGCTGGACCGCCGAGGAGGTGGCCGCGTCCCTCGGCACCTCACGCATCACCGCGCGCCGCTACCTCGAACACCTCGCCGACCAGGGCCAGGCGTTGCGCACGCAGCGGTACGACGGCCGCAGCGGCCGGCCGAAGGTCGAGTACTCCTGGGTGGCCGAGAGTTAGACCCGGACGAGGGTCGCCCACAGGTGGGGCTGCAGGGGCTGGCCCTCGGCGGCCATGTCGTAGGCCCACAGCAGCTCGCCCTTGACCAGGCCGTACAGCCGGTGGCCGGCGCTGACGTCCTTGGCCGTCTCGGTACGGGCGACGACGTCGGTCCGCAACTCGATCTTCGCGCCGTCGATCTCGCCGTACCAGATCTCCGCGACGCCGGTCGGGTGCGCGAGCACCAGCTCGACCTTGTTGTCCGGCTTGGGCCGCCAGAACCCGGTCTCGACCGCGAGCGGGCGCTCCTTCGTGCCGTCCTCGCCGACCACATAGGTCTGGCTGACGTAGTGCAGGTACGGCTTGCCGTTGTGGCTGAAGTCGATCTGCTGACCGAACTCGAACTTCTCGATCGTCGGGTAGTCCCCGTGGCCGCGGCCCTCCCAGCGACCGAGCAGCCAGGCCAGCGGCATCAGGTCGGGGTGCAGGTCCTGCGGGATCTCGAACGCCATCGCAGGGCTCAGTTGGTGCTGCGGCCGCGGTACAGCCGGTAGACGACGAACGCCGAGAACCAGCCCATGAACACACAGACCAGGACCAGCAGCGTGGTGAAGATGACGTGCAGCACGTCGGCCAGTCTAGAGGATGGCCGCCGCGGTCCTTCGGTTACCGTGGCGTGATGTCCCGCACGCTGGTGATCAAGCTGACCGCAGGAGCCGAAGAGCCCGAACGCGCCAACCAGGCGTTCACCGTGGCCGCGACCGCCGTCGCCGCCGGAGCGACGGTGTCACTGTGGCTGACCGGGGAGGCGGTGTGGTTCGCCGTACCCGGGCGAGCCGAGGCGTTCGACCTACCGCACGCGGCGCCGCTGACCGAACTGGTCGCCGCGGTCCTGGACGGCGGTCAGTTGACGGTCTGCACCCAGTGCGCCAAGCGCCGCGACCTGACCGCCGACGATCTCCTCCCCGGCACCCGGATCGCCGGCGCACCCGCCTTCACCGAGGAAATCCTGACGGACAACACCCAAGCAATCGTGTACTGACGCACCGCCCGGGTGCTGCCCTGCCCGGGTGCCGCCCTGCCCGGGTGCCGCCCTGCCCGGGTGCTGCCTGCCCTGCTCGGCTACTCGCCGAGGCCGGGGCCTTCGCTGCCGCGGCCGCCGCGGTTCACGCTCTGCTGGTGCTGGCGGGCGGGGGTCTGCCCGCCGCGACCGCCGGTGAGGGCGTCTTCCCGCGGTGGGACCGTTGCGCCGGTCGCCGGTGACGTGCCGGCGTTGGCGACGTGCTGGTTGCGGCCGATCTCGTCCGGCGTCATTCCGTTCGGCCGGGCGCCCGGCTGCTGACCGTTCTGCCCCTGCGCCCGCTCCGCCCGCTGCTCGTCCAACACCCGCTCGACCGGCTGCTGCTGCGCCTGGACCTGCGCACCCGGCTGATGCTGCCGGTCAGCCAGGCCCTGCTGACCCGGCTGCTGCTGTTGCCCGTCGGCCTGAACCTGCTGAGCGGGCTGATCGACCGCAGGACCCTGCGCCTGCTGGTCCTCCCCGATCACCGGCGGGGTGGCCCCGTCCGCATCCACGAACTCCCCACCCTGCCGCTCATCCACCTCAGGCTGCCGCGCTTGCTCCCCGGCCGGGCGGATCACCCCGTCGTCACCAAGCTCTACATCCTGCTGAGCTTCCGGCCCGCCCACCTCCTGGGCATCCGCGCCGTTCAACTCCTGCTGCGCGGCCTGCTCCCCCGCAGGACGAATCACCCCGTCATCGCCCAGCTCAACATCCTGCTCAGCGTCCGGACTGTTGAGCTCGTCGCGTTCGTCGTTCAGTTCGTCGGCGGCCGCCGCCGTACCCGCCGCCGCGGCAACCGGCACCGCCGGGTCAGGCCCGCGTTCCTGCTCCTCGCGATCGCGTCGGCGCCCCTCCTCGCGCCGCGCGTCGTCCGAGGCCTCGTGCCGCTCCTCGACGTCGTCGGGCACCCGGTCGTGATCACCGTCCAGGTTGCCCTCCGGCTGCCGGTCGAGATCGGCCTGCTGGCGTTCGATCTCCGCCTGCCGCTGGGCGTTCTCCTGCTGCAGCCGGTCGTTGTCCTCGCGCAACTGCTGGATCTGCCGCTCGATCTCGCCCCACTGCGACGCCCGGTCGGGATCGTTGTTGATCGCCCGGTCGATGTCGGGGTTGTGCGTCCGCGCGTTGCGCATGGTTTCCAGCAGCGAGCGCGCCTCCTGCCGGCGGGTGAGCGCGTCCTTGAGCCGCCGCAGGTTGCGGAGCTGGGTCCGCAGCGCGCTGAGCGTCTGCTCGAAGATGTCTTCCGCTTCGGCCATCACGCCACCTCGCTCGCATAGACGGAGTACCCGAAGCCGGCCTGCGCGTCCTCCGGCCCGGGCTGTGTCGCGTACAGGTGAAACTCGGCGCCCGGCTTCAGCCAGACCGCCAGGTGGCGCCGGCGACCCCGCCACTCGGGCGGGACCCGCGGATCGTCGCCGGGACCGACGTACACCGGTGCGCCCCAGTGCCGGCGGGCCAGCAGGAGCTGCTCGGGCCAGTGGTCGTCCAGCCCTTCCTCCGCCTCGCCCACCTCGGCCGGGGCGATCTCGTACGCCGACCAGCCGCCGCGCGGACTCTCCGGCAGTACGGCGTCCGGCAGCACCAGCATCACGGTCTCGCGCGGGGTGACCAGGCCCCAGGTGTACCGGTTCGGGTCGATGTTGCCGGGAGCCCACGGCCGCCAGCCGGTGGCCGCGGTGACCCGGGAGACCAGCGCCCGGATCGCGTCCAGCCCGGTTCCCGGCGGTCCCCAGATCGATCTCCAGTCGGAGACCTCGGCGAGGTCGGTCATGGCGCGCTCGTCATCGTCGGACGACCGCAGCTGCGTCTTCACCCGTCGACTCCTCTCTCAGCCCGCCAAGACTATGCCCCGACCGGTGCATCTTCCGGGGACTCGAGGACACAAGGTGTCCCCCCACGAGCGCACGGCTCCCGCAGGCCGGCCGGACAGGCAGCACCTGTCCTTCGGCCCTCACCGCTTGACGTTCAGCACCTCACGGGCCTCGTCCGGCGACATCGGCGGGCGCTGCGCCAACGTGGCCAGGGTGGCCGCGCGCTCGACCAGCTCGGCGTTGTGGGTGACCGGCCGCCCCTTCGCCAGGGTCAGCGTGTCCTCCATCCCCACCCGCAGGTGGCCGCCCTTCGACAACGCGGCCAGCGCGACCGGGAGCGCCGTACGTCCGACGCCGGTGGCGGACCAGGACGTGACCGCGGCCGGCAGGGCGTTGACCGCGGCGACCAGGGCGTCCGTCGTACCGGGCATGCCGCCGGGGACGCCCATGACCAGGTCGCAGTGGACGCGACCGCCGTACGGCAGGCCCTGCTTGTCCAGCAGGCGGTGCAGCGCGGCCACGTGCCCGAGGTCGAACAGCTCGAACTCCGGTACGACCTCGCGCTCCTGGGTGAGCCGGTAGAGCTCGGTGACGAACGGCCACGGGTTCATGAACACGTCGTCACCGAAGTTGACCGTGCCCATCGTCAGCGAGCACGAGTCGGGGGCGGCGTCCAGCACCCGGAGACGGTGGTCGAGCGGATCCGTGACTGCGCCACCGGTGGACAGTTGGACGATCAGTGCCGTGTTCTCCCGGACGGCCGCGACGGCTTCGGTCAGCCGGCCGAGGTCGAGGGTCGGCCGGTGCTCCCCGTCGCGGATGTGGATGTGGATCATCGCGGCCCCGGCGGCCTCGCACCGTTTCGCTGTCCCGACCAGTTCGTCGAGGGTGGTCGGCAGCGCCGGGCAGTCCGCCTTGGCGGTCTCGGCGCCGGTGGGTGCGACGGTGATCAGAGTCGAGGCCATGAACAGATCCTGCCAGATCCGGTCACCGCACGGGATGATTGCCTGTCGCATGCCTTGATCACCGGACGATCTCCGGCGCGGCAGGATGGGTGGCATGAGAGCCGTCGTACAGCGAGTCAGTCAGGCATCGGTCACCGTCGAGGGCGAGGTGGTCGGCGCGATCGACGAGCCCGGACTGCTGGCCCTGCTCGGCGTCACCCACGACGACACCGAAGAGAAGGCGAAGGCGCTGGCCGCGAAGATCTGGACCCTGCGGATCCTCCGGAACGAACGATCCTGCTCCGACGAGCAGGCCCCGATCCTCGCCATCAGCCAGTTCACCCTGTACGCCGACACCCGCAAGGGCCGGCGCCCGTCCTGGAGCGCCGCCGCCCCCGGCCCGGTCTCGGAACCCCTGTACGACGCCTTCTGTGCAGCCCTCGAGTGCCTCGGCGCCAAGGTCGAACGCGGCCGCTTCGGGGCTCAGATGGACGTCGCCCTGGTCAACGACGGCCCGGTCACGCTGATTCTGGACGCCTGACGACTGATTCTGGACGCCTGACGACGTCCGCACCGGCGAGTGGACGGCCCGCGACGGGGCACTGGGCAGGTATGGCGCCGGTTCTTCCCGGCACCGTCCGCAGAGACCACGTCAAGGAGTGGACCATGACGTCAGCAGTAGACTCCGGGGATTCGCCTCCGGGTGAGTTCCAAGCCGTGGGGGGCCGGTTCGAGCGCGCACTCATCTGGGTCTTCATCGTCGTGCCCACGCTCGCGCTCGTGCCCGGGATCTTCATCGCGTGGGGTGGCTGGATCGGCTGGCACGACATCGTCCTGCTGGTCGTGTTCTACGTGATCACGACGACCGGCATCGGCGTCGGCTACCACCGAGGCTTCACCCACGGCTCCTTCAAGAGCAGGCGGGGCCTCAAGATCGCGCTCGCGGTAGCCGGCAGTCTGGCTCTCGAAGGACCCGTGATCCGCTGGGTGGCCGACCATCGCAAGCATCACAAGTTCTCGGACCGGGACGGCGATCCGCACTCGCCCTGGCGCTACGGCACCAACGCCTGGGCGGTGACCAAGGGATTCGTCTTCGCCCACGTCGGGTGGGTGCTCTGGGGACAGGACCGGGCCGACCCGAAGCACTACGCCCCGGACCTCCTGGCCGACCGCGACATGGTGTCGATCTCGCGGCACTTCCGCGGGTTGGTCGCGATCTCGCTGCTCGCACCGGCGGTCATCGGTGGCCTGTGGGACAGGTCATGGCACGGTGCGGCCACCGGGTTCTTCTGGGGGACTCTGGTGCGTATCGCGCTGATGCACCACGTCACGTTCTCCATCAACTCGATCTGCCATGTCACCGGTGACAAACCCTTCACTGCCCGGGACCGGTCGGGAAACGTCTGGTGGCTGGCCCTACTGAGTCAGGGCGAGTCGTGGCACAACCTCCATCACGCCGACCCGACCTGCGCGCGCCACGGCGTCCTCAGGGGACAGATCGACATCAACGCCTGGTTCATCCGCCTGTTCGAGCGCTTCGGCTGGGCGTACCAGGTCAGGTGGCCGAACCGGCAACGTCTCGAGCGGAAGCGCGCGGCCGCAGCCTGACCGGCACTCCGCGACACGGCGCACACAGAACGGCCCCGGCTGGATCGCTGGGATCCAGCCGGGGCCGGTGTGTGCTTTCCGAATCGGTGAGGTTCGACTCAGAAGGGTGCGTCGGACTGGATCAGCCGATGACGCCGGCGGCCGAGTGGCCGACGATGACCTTGGTGTTCAGGCTGTAGACGTCGATCACCAGGGCGTTCACCGCGACGTACCGGTGCTGCTTCACGACCTGGTTGAAGGTCAGCTTGGCGATACCCGGGATGTCCAGCGTGGCGTTCGTGCCGGTCTTGACCGGGTACACCTTGTTGCCGACGCGGATCGAGGCGATGCTCGAGGAGTGGTCCAGGCCGACTTTGCCGTCCTTGGTTTTCCACGCCGCGGCGGAGGACTCGATGGCGCCGATCGACAGGTTGCCGACCTTCACACCCGCGACGTGCGAGGTGAACTTCACGGCCGACTTGTCCATGCTCATGTAGCCGTTCTTCGTGGTGTAGACCGCACCCACGTAGGCGACCTTCGGGATGTTCAGCTCGCCGATCGCGTTCCGGATCGTCTTGCCTTCCGTGCCCTGGCAGGTGGCCTGGTAGGAGGTCGGACCGGAGACGACCAGCTTGTCCGCGTTCGCCTTGGTGCCGTAGGCGTCACCGATCACCATCGCGGTGGCCGGCTTGGTGATCTCCGCGCGCGTCTTCAGCACCGCGACGTCGACACCCTGCGGGATGTACTTGTTCTTCACGGTCGCGTGCAGCACGACGGCCTGCGCGTACGAGTAGATGCCGCTGTTCGTCTTCACGCCACCGACGCGGTTCAGCACGATGTAGCCGAGGCCCGGAACGGCGACCTTGGTGTTCGGCTCGGGCTTGAGCAGCGACGGCACCGAGACGGCGCCGATCTTCACGCCGGCGAACGTGGTGCTGCCGGTGTAGGACAGCTTGCCGTTCTTGTACACCGCCGTGGTGGTGGTCTTCACACCCGTCAGGTGCAGCAGGCTGCCGAGCTTGATGTCGACCGCGGTCGCGTTGCTGGTGACGCCGTTCCCGTTCTTGTTGTTGAACGAGTGCGTATCCGTCCGCACGGTGCGGGCGATCGCGTGGTTGTTGACGTTCGCGGCGGCGAGGTCGTTCTTGTCGGACCGGTTCGGGTCCGTGGTGCAGCTGATCTGGCTGACCACCTGCGGGCCGCTGTTCGCCAGACCCGACTGGACGTCGGTGCCGAACGCGTAGCCGCTGTAACCGAAAACGGGCGACGCGGACGCCGAACCCGAGGTCAGCGCGATCGTAGAAGCCACGCCGACAACCGCCGCGACACCGACGGCAGCGAGCTTCTTGTATCCGATGCGGGGTCTCATGACCCCTCCTCCCTGAGTGATGACGTGACCCGGATGGCGGGCCAGGACACAGACACAACTCGGGCGGTTGCGGTAGGTAACGAGAACACTCCTCTCCGAGACCAAACCGTTACCTAGCCGCTCGGCGGGCGAGATTCCCCGCCCCTACCCGTAACCCCCCGGTGATGGCGGGATTCCTGCGTCCAGCAAGGCTTCCGGGCAGGCCGAAGGGCCCGGACGCGCAAGGTCCGGGCCCTTCGGAGACTGCATCAGGGTGGGCCGCCGTCTGGTGGCGGCGGCACCATCAGTAACGAGCGACCGGTCAGACGGTGACGGCCACCTCGGCGACCTCGCCGTACTGGGCGACCACCTCGCGGTCGACCGGCGCGGCCTTCGGGGCCAGCGTGCGCAGCGTCCAGTTGCCCGGCGCCGCGAAGAACCGGAAGTGCCCGGTCGCGGACGTCGGCACCTCGGCGGTGAACTCACCGGAGGCGTCCAGCAGCCGTACGTAGGCGCCGCCGACCGGCTCCTCGCCGCGCAGCACCTGGCCCTGGATCACTGCTTCCTTGTCGACGTCGACACCCTTGAGGTCGAGGCCGCCCTTCTTCGCTCCGCACATGTGTCAGGCCTTTCCGGGTTCGTCGCCGAGGGCAACGGGTACGCCGACCAGCGAACCCCACTCGGTCCAGGAACCGTCGTAGTTCTTCACGTTCGCCTGGCCGAGGATCTCGTGCAGCACGAACCAGGTGTGCGCCGACCGCTCGCCGATGCGGCAGTAGGCGATGGTGTCCTTGCCGAAGTCGACACCGGCGTCGGCGTACAGCGCCTGCAGCTCGTCGTCGGACCGGAAGGTGCCGTCGTCGTTGGCGGCCTTGCTCCAGGGGATGTTCGCGGCGGTCGGGATGTGCCCCGCGCGCTGCGCCTGCTCCTGCGGCAGGTGGGCCGGGGCGAGCAGCCGGCCGGCGTACTCGTCGGGGCTGCGCACGTCGACCAGGTTCTTCACGCCGATGGCCTCGTTGACCTCGTCGCGGAACGCGCGGATGGTGAGGTCCGGCTCCTTGGCCTTGTACTCGGTCGCCTCGCGCTTCACGACCTCGTCGGTCAGCTCGCGGCTGTCCAGCTCCCAGCGCTTGCGGCCGCCGTCGAGCAGCCGGACGTCGCCGTGGCCGTACAGCTTGAAGTACCAGTACGCGTACGCCGCGAACCAGTTGTTGTTGCCGCCGTACAGGACGACCGTGTCGTCGTTCTTCACGCCGCGCTCGGACAGCAGCGCCTCGAACTGTTGCCGGTTCACGAAGTCACGCCGTACCGGGTCCTGCAGGTCTTCCTTCCAGTCCAGCTTGATCGCGCCGGCGATGTGGCCGGTGTCGTACGCCGAGACGTCTTCGTCGACCTCGATCAGGACGACCCCGGCGTCGAACTTGTGCTCCTCGACCCAGTCGGCCGAGACGAGCGCGGATTCCCTGCTCATGGTGTGCTGCCTCTCAGTTGGTAGCGGTGGTTGGCGTACGAATGCGGTGGATCAGCAGATAGGCCTCGCAACCGAGGCAGAGCCCGACCGCGACGTTGACGAACGCCGCGACCAGTGCGAATCCGGTGGCGACCACGCCGAGCACGGCTGCGCCGGTCAGGTACCCGATCAGACCGGCGACCGCGAAGACGAGGCCGACCAGCTGGGCGAACCGCGGCGGCGCCGCGTCCTCCAGCTCCTTCGGCGGATCCAGCCGGGGGCGGATCAGCCGCTTGAACAACTGCCCGTACGGCGACGCGTGGACGCCGAACGCGACGGAGATCGCGAACACGACCGTCTGGACCGCGAGCGGCCAGGCACTGTTCAGGATCAGCGTCAGTGCGAGCAGCACGGTGGTGACACCCGCCGCGAACCGGAGTCCGCGCGGATCGACCTTGGCTGTCTTTTCGGACATGACGACTCCCGGAGGAGAAGGATCGAGCCGGACCCGCCCGGGTATGCGGGAGACGACGTACGCGGAACCGTGCTCAGCGACCGGTTCCGCAGCGCTCGGGACGCCGCCTGGTCAGCGGCGACGACACAGCGACGAGCGCACCCGGCAGTTGTCCACCGCCCGGCGCTTGGTCAGCCATGTCGTGTAAGCCACGGCATCGAGAGTACGGAAAGCGGGCGGGTCCGCCAGTCGTGATCCCACAAACTGAGACAATTGATCACATTGCGGACAGCCCAGGTCGCGCCTGCCCGTTGCCTAAGTCCTGACGACGTTGGTTCCGGCGATCTTGTCGTGCAGGGCCTGCTTCTTGTCGTCCCACAACGGCCAGAGGTAGTTGATCAGCGCGAGGAAGCCGAACAGCGTGCCGATCAGCGGGATCGCACCGAGCACACCGAGTGCGATCTCGAAGCCGTACCGCTTGGCCACGGCCTGCCCCGGCGGCAGACCCGGGACGTCACGCAGCCGGACGGCGATCCCGAGCGCCATCTTGCCGGGGGTCGCACCCTTTTTCGTGAGGAAGAGGTACTCGTAGACGAACGACACGACCATGCCGATCAGTACGGCCGGGACCATCCACTTGTACGCCTCGGGTGGCAGCGCGGTGGTGGTCGTAGGGGTTCCGGCGGCCGCGGCGTCCATCGTGTCTTCCAGGTACTGCCAGATCACCAGGACGTACTGGTAGTAGAAGTAGCCGGTCAGCGGCAGGCCGATGATGCCGACGATGATCGAATCGATGATGCGGGCGAACACCCGCCGCCACCAGCCGGACAGTTGCTGGCCGTCAGGGGTGGTGTGCACCTTCTGACCGGGGTAGCCATAGCCCTGGCCGTACTGCTGCTGCGGGTAGGGGTGCTGACCGGCGTACTGCTGGCCGTACTGCTGTTGTCCGCCCTGAGACTGGCCGTACTGCGGTTGTCCGCCCTGAGACTGGCCGTAATGCGGTTGCCCCTGCTGCTGTTGGCCGTACTGCGCGGGGGCCGTCTGAGCGCCGCCGTACACCTGCCCGTGCTGCATCGGCTGCCCGAACTGCTGCTGCCCCGCCGGCTGCCCGAACTGGCCCTGGTACGGCGGCGGACCTTGCCGCGGGCGTCGGTCGTCCGTCCACGCGTCGCCGTCCCAGTACCGCTGCTGGGTCTGGTCCTGGGGGTCGTCGTACCAACCGGCTGGATAGCTCACCGCCAAAGCATCACCTAATGGGCGGGCCATCCGCCATTCGGTGGCAGTTACCGGACGTGACTCAGCGGGGTGCGTGCTCGATCGCGGTCGCCAGCGCGGCGATCACGTCCGGCTTCCGGGGAGCCCCGCTGGCGCGCTTGACGATCGCGCCCGTGCTGTCGAGCACCAGCGTCGTCGGCGTTCGCAGGATGTCCAGCCGCCGGACCAGCTCGAGATGCTTCTCGGCGTCGAGCTCGACGTGCCGCACGCCGTCGACCATGCCCTCGACCTCGGCCAGCGTCCGGCGGGTCGCCCGGCAGGGCGCGCAGAACGCCGACGAGAACTGCAGCAGGGTCGCCCGCTCGCCGAGCTCGTCACCGATGTCCGCCGCGGAGACCCGGGTGTCCACGTCTTCTGACCTTCTTGCTGTCTTTCGCACCGGCCGGGTGCCCCGGAACCGGCCGTCGAGCTTGGCTTTGAACAGGCTGAGGACGACACCGGCGGCGACCGCACCGGCCAGTACCCACATCCCCAGGCTCATGACAACCCAGCGTACGTCGGCGTTCCAACGGCTCGAACGGTCGTTCATCCCTCGGACGGCCGCCCGCGGAGCCGCTTCGTCTCACCACGGCGTTTCTTGTCGTCGACACGCCGGCGGACCGAGCTCCTGCTCGGCTTCGTCGGCCGCCGCTGCCGGGGCGGCGCCGCGATCGCGTCCCGCAGCAGTGCCGCCAGCCGGGTCCGGGCCGCCTCCCGGTTGCGCCACTGCGACTTGTGCTCCGACGCCGCGACGGTCAGGACGCCGTCCACCAGCCGGGACCGCAGTCGCTCGAGCGCGCGAGCCCGCAGTACGTCGGTCAGGGCCGTCGTACTGCTGACGTCGAAGCTGAGCTCGACCCGGCTGTCCGTGGTGTTGACCGACTGGCCGCCCGGACCGCTGGAGCGCGAGAAGCGCCACGCCAGCTCCGGCTCGGGAATCACCACCCCGGCCCGCACCACCAGCCCGCTGTCCACGGCACCATTCAACCGGACCTCTGGCTGGGTTGCGCTTCTGCCCGTGCAGGAAACGGGGAGCCGGGGGGAAGGTCCGGGAGGACGTCGACCTTCCGGACCTCCAGGACATCCAGGTGCGGGCGGTTTCCCGCGGCTTGCGGTTCGAACGGCGGTCAGACCTTGGCGTCGGCGGTTTCCCGGGTGGTGGTGGGTGGGATGACGAAGCGGTAGCCCACGTTGCGCACGGTCCCGATCAGCGACTCGTGCTCCGGCCCGAGCTTCGCCCGCAACCGCCGTACGTGCACGTCCACCGTCCGCGTACCGCCGAAGTAGTCGTACCCCCACACCTCCTGCAGCAACTGCTCCCGGGTGAACACCCTCCCCGGATGCTGCGCGAGGAACTTGAACAGCTCGAACTCCTTGTACGTCAGGTCCAGCGCCCGTCCGTTGAGCTTCGCCGTGTACGACGCCTCGTCGATCACCACGTCGCCGGTCCGGATCAGCGAACTGTCGGGCTCCTCGTTGCGAACCGCGGCCAGCCGGCCGATCACCAACCGCAGCCGGGCCTCGATCTCCGCCGGACCGGCCGTGTCGAGCAGTACGTCGTCCGCGCCCCAGTCGGCGTTCACCGCGGTCAGGCCGCCCTCGGTCACGACCAGGATCAGCGGTACGTCGATCCCGGTGGTCCGGATCAGGCGGGACACGCCACGCACCGCGACCAGGTCGCGGCGGGCGTCGAGCAGCACGGCGTCGGCGTCCGGCGCGTCGACCAGGGCGGCGACCTCGGCGGGAAGGATCCGGATCTGGTGCGGCAGCAGGGCGAGCGAGGGCAGCACCTCGGTGGATGCCTGCAGCGCGTTCGTCAGCAGAAGCAACGTACTCACGCTGTCTCCTTGTGCTGGTCGGCGGATCCCTGGTGAGCGACCCGGTCCTTCTGCAGTCAGGCCCCGACGGCGTCATTGCCGGGGGCCTGAGACACACTGGATAGCAACAGCAAGCTGACATAATAGCCGAGACTTAACCGATTAGTGAGGCGTTCTCCCAGATGCCGGAAGTGACCATCAGGTACTTCGCCGCCGCTCGCGCCGCCGCCGGCGAGTCCTCCGCGACCGCCGAGGCCGCCTCGATCCGCGACCTGATCGGTGCCGTCTCCGCCGACCGCCCCGAGCTCGCCCGGGTCCTCGGCATCTGCACGTTCCTCCTCGACGGCCAACGCGCCGACCCGTCCACCCCGCTGCACGCCGGCGCCCAGGTGGACGCCCTCCCACCCTTCGCGGGCGGCTGACCCGCGGACTGCTGAGGTCAGAGCAGGAACTTCAGCAGCACGAACGTGAGCGCGGCTCCCGTGGCCAGCGCCGCCTTCCCGGAGCCGGTGCCACGCTTCAGTGCCGCACCGAACACGGCGACGGTAAGCGGCACGAGCATGACCAGCAGCGTGACGCCGGCCGCGTGCACGCCGACGTGCGACCGGCCGGTCAGCACCAGACCGAGAATCATCGCGAACGTGAGCCCCAGCCAGGTCGTGACCCGGATCGGCCCATCAGCAGTGCGATGCCCGCGATGGGACGCGCGGGTCGCACGGCGATGCGAAGTCGGAGCAACGTGCGCCATCGGTCACCTTCCGTGAAAGACCGAATACGCAAGGTACCAGCATCCCGCACGATCGTAAAAGCTGTTCCCTCAACCTCCCGAGCGGCCCGACGGTGCTCAGTCAGGTCCGGGCCGGACCTTCTCGACCAGTACGGCGTCGTGCCCCAACCGCCGGTACGCCGCGGGGAGCGACGTACCGGCGTTTCCGGAAGAGGTCAGGAACCGGTGGAGATCCGGTCCGTGGGGACCGGGGTGTACGGGTCGTTGGCGGTCAGGTAGTCGGCGAAGGCGTCGATGTCCAGCCCACCGAAGAACTTGTTCGTCGCCGTGGTGAACGCCGGGAAGCCGTCGCCGCCGTCAGAAAGGAAGTTGTTCGTGACGATGCGGTACGTCGTCGTGTCCACCAGCGGCTGACCGGCGATCTCGATCGAGCCCGGGACCACCTTCGAGCCCGCGGACGCGGCCGGGTTCCAGGTGTAGGTGATGCCCGCGACCTGGAGCACCTTGAACCTCGGCGCCTCAGGACCGTTCACCCCGGAGAACTGCTGCTCCAGCAGCGTCTTGATCTGCGCACCGGTCATGTCCATCGAGACCAGGAAGTTGTTGAACGGCTGCACGGTGAACGCCTGCCCGAAGGTCACCGCCCCGGCGTTCGACGCCAGATCGGCGCGAATCCCGCCCGGGTTCATGAACGCCGCCACCGGCGTCTTCCCGTCCGTCACCACCGACGCGTCGGCGAGTTGCGCGTCGGCGATCAGGTTGCCGAGCGGCGATTCGAGCGACTCGTCCTGCGTGCGCGAGATCGACGGCGTGGTGATGTGACCGATCACCTTGTTCGCGATCGGCGCGACGAGGGTCTGGTACTTCGAGATCAGCGCACTCGTCCGCGGGTCCTTCGGCACGTCCTGGGTGATGATCTGGTTGTTGGCGACCGTGTGCGCCCGGTCGACGTCACCGGTCTTGTTGTCGATGCTCAGCCGCACCTCGGTGACGAGCTTGCCGAACGACGACGCGCTGGTCACGAGCCGCGGCGCGCCGGCCTTGTCCTGCAGGGTGCAGTTGTAGCCCTGGTGGGTGTGGCCGGAGATGATCGCGTCGATCTCCGGGTCCAGGCCGGCGTTGATGTCGACGATCGGGCCGGAGATCCCGGGGCAGCTGTTGTACGCGCGCGGGTCGGCCGGGAAGCCGCCCTCGTGCAGCAGCACGACGATCGACTCGGCGCCCTTCTTCTTCAGGATCGGGACGAGCTTGTTGGCGGTCTCGATCTCGTCGGTGAAGGTCAGGCCCTCGACCCCGGCCTTGGTGACGATGTTCGGGGTGTCCTCGAGCGTCATGCCGATGAACGCGACCTTGCGGCCGTCCTTGAAGGTCTTGATCTTGTACGGCGCGAACAGCGTCTTCTGCGTGTTCTCGAAGAACACGTTCGCCGACAGGTACTTGAACTTGGCACCCATGAACGGCTTCTCCGGGTCCGGGCAGGAGTTCTGGTTGTTCTGCCCGTCGCCGTCGGGGAGACAGCCGCCGGTCTGCATCCGGAGCAGCTCGTGCCAGCCCTCGTCGAACTCGTGGTTGCCGACCGACGCGATCTCGAGACCCATCCCGCTCAGCGCCTCGACCGTCGGCTCGTCGTGGAACGCGGCCGACAGCAGCGGCGAGGCGCCGATCAGGTCACCCGCGGCGACCGTGACCGACTGCTCGCCCTTGGCCGCGGCGGCCGCGCGCATCTGCTTCAGGTGCGTGGCGAGGAACTCGGCGCCGCCCGCGGGCGTGCCGTTCACGTTGCCGGTCGAGCTGGTCGGGCTGTTCGGCGCCAGGTTGCCGTGGAAGTCGTTGATCGCGAGCAACTGGATCTGGGTGTGCGTCGGCTCGGGCTTCCCCGTCGTCGCCGCCTGGGTCACGGTTCCCCCCGTGGCCACAGCGAGCACGGCGGCTGTCCCGGCGGCGACCAGCGCGGCCACCCGCCGTCCTCGCAGCCACGTTCGGTCTCGTCCTGTGAAGGCCATGTCTGCTCCGTTGTCGGTTCGGTCACCGCTGGTGTGCGGTTCCGCGAAAATTACCCGACCCGGCGTGGCCCCTCCAAGGACTCGGGCATGAACTGATCCGGACCTTTTACGGTGTTCAAGTGACTCTCGAAGCCGTACCCTCACCGTTGCCCTCGGCCACTGCCGCCGCCGTCACGGAAGTCGCCCGTGCGGCCGCACAGAGCGACGGCGTCAATCCACTGTCGGAACGCACCCTGCTCCACCTCGACGGCGAGCATCCGGGCGACGTCCACGTGCTCGCGTACGAAGGCGACCCCGGCACGATCGAGGTGTCCGGGCTCCAGAGCGCCCGCAACCTGATCGGGTACGGCGCCCTGTCACCAGACGGCTCGGCCGAGTTGGTGGTCACTCCCGCGGCCAGACGACAGGGCACTGGCACGGCGCTGCTCCGTATGCTGCTCGACCACGGTGGTGCACGGCTCCGCGTCTGGGCACACGGGCGACTCCCCGGCAGCGACGAACTCGCGGCACGACTGGGCCTCGAGGTGACACGGGAGCTTCACTTCCTCCGCCGTACCCGGGCGTCGCTTCCCGAGGCGGTCTGGCCGGACGGGATCGCCGTACGCACGTTCGTGCCGGGTCAGGACGACGCGGCCTGGTTGGAGGTCAACAGCCAGGCGTTTGCGGACCATCCCGAGCAGGGCAGTTGGACGGCCGCCGACCTGGCTGAACGACTCCACCAGCCATGGTTCGACCCGGCCGGCCTCTTCCTGGCGGTCGACTCCGCCAGTGGCGCGGTGGCCGGTTTCCACTGGACGAAGGTCGAGGACGGCGTCGGCGAGGTCTACGTGGTCGGCGTCTCCCCCAACTACCAGGGCAGGGGCCTCGGCAAAGCCCTCACCCTGGTCGGCCTCCACCACCTCCAAGAGGAACGAGGCTCGGACGAGATAGTCCTGTACGTCGACGGCACCAACACCGCCGCCCGTGGCCTTTACATCTCACTCGGCTTCACCACGGCAGCCCTCGACGTCCAGTTCGGCCCCAGCAACGCCTCGTGAACAGCATCACAGTGAATCCGCCCGGTCACATCGCGTCATGAACCCTCCCCACCCCCGTCTCACCATCAACCAGGAGCCGTCCGTGCCTCTTACCCCCCAGCCGGGCGGCTCCTGGCCCATCCACTCCGGTAATCCACACCTGCACAGGAGTTGGTGGCCATCACGCTCGCGGGTGCGAGCTGCGCTGCACTGGTGTGGACGACGCTTGCCTGGGCCGGCTACGCCGTGGCAGGTTCGGGAGGCTG
>NZ_SMKR01000101.1 GCF_004348725.1 Kribbella turkmenica | reverse complement strand
CCGTTGGTCGTCGTACTCGCGTTGGCCGTCGGGCTGATCGTGGTGTGGAGGCTGTTCGTACGGCGACCAGGTGGTGCGCTCGTCGTCGTACTGGCGTTGCTGACTGTTGTGCCGATCAAGTCGTTCGTACAGAGCGCCGTGCATGGGGACCGCGAGCGGGCGCAGACGTTCACGGCGCCGCGGTGGTGGGTGTATCCGGATGAGGAGTCGGCGGCTCGGTGGCTCGGAAAGCACTCCGCGCCGACGGACGTCGTCGCCGCCAACACCTGGTGCCGTCCGGCCGGGAAGCAGACGCCGGGATGCGACGCCCGCGGCTACATCGTCAGCGGGATCGCGGGGCGGCGGACGTTGATCGAGGGCTGGGCGTACACGAACCAGGCGATGGCCGAGCAGGGCGCCGGCGGGCGGCGGTACACCGAGCAGCCGTCGCCGTGGCCGGCGCGGGTCGCATTGACGAACCAGGCGCTCGCAACGCCGACCCCAGAGGTGCTGCGGCGGCTGCGGGAGGAGTACGACGTGCGCTGGCTGTACGCCGACGCCCGCAACGGGACCGTGTCACCGGCACTCGATCGCCTGGCAGTGCTGCGACACAGCGTGGGCAAGGTCCGGATCTACGACCTCGGACAGTGATTACCCCGTAACATCAAGTCGGCGTAGGCCGTTACCTCTACGCTGGCCCGCCCGCCCCGTGGCCGAACGCACGCGACGCCGTGACCGCTCGGGAGGGCAGCACCATGCTGGGCACACCACCGAGCAACCCCCTGCCCGATCGAAGCCGTCCATACTTCTCGCGCACCGCCCGCGCGCAGCGCGGGATGTGCGTGGTGCTGGCCTTCGGTGTCGCCTCGTTCTTCTTCCTCGCACCTCTCCAGCCGCCGGAGGCGGCGGCCTACCAGGTGCCATCGGTGCCGTTCGCCCAAGGCGAGTCGGCGAGCGCGACGATGCCAGGATCCGGGCTCACGCAGACGATCACCGTCGGCGGGCAGACCGAGTTGCTGGATGCCACGACGGCGGGCGTGCGGGGAACGGGGCCGACGACGTACGCCCCGCCGATCGCGCGGACGACGCCGGCGCAGGATCTCGTGGTCAACACCGGCACCTGCGCGTCGACCGGCAGTTGCGGCGACCGAGGCACGGTGACGATCGCGTTCAGCCGGCCGGTCCGCAACCCGGTCCTCCATCTCGCGGGGCTCGGCGGCTCCGTCACCCAGACGGTCAACGGCAACCCGACGGCCCAGTCGGAGCTGCACTCGGTCCTGAAACTCGCCACCGCCGGCCTCAGCCTGAGCAAGGTCGGCGCGGGCAACAACCTGACCGTCACCAGCGACACGATCACCGCCGGCAACCACGACGCCGGCCCGAACTGCATCAACACCAAGACCGGCACCGGCCCCGACTCCTCCGCGACGGCCGCCTGCGGCTCGGTGCGAGTGAACGGCGTCGCCGCGAGTATCACCTTCGACGTCACCGCGTTCTTCACCAAGCACCGGAAGCTCCCGGCGTTCAACACCCCGTCCTCCGGCGACGCGTTCTCCGTCGTCGTCTCCACCGGCGAGGACTTCGGTGACGCCCCGGCGTCGTACGGCGCGGCCTGGTCGGTGCTCAGCGACGTACGACTCGGCAAGCACGTCACCGAGGACAACGAGACCGTCGCCAACGGCACGACCGGGCCGACGACACCCGACCAGGCCGACGACGGCGTCACGTTCAAGCCCCTGCGGACCAACTCCACGGCCTACTCCGCCGAGCTCGCCCTGACCGGCGCCTCGGAAGCCGGCCGGGCGTGCGCCTGGATCGACCTCGACCGGGACGGAGCCTTCGAGCCCGCCGAACGCGCGTGCGCGACGTTCGCCCCGGGCCAGAGCGCCGTCACGCTCAACTGGGCCAAGTACGCCCGCCCGACCGCCGGAGCGTCGTACGCCCGGGTCCGCGTCGGCTACAACAACGCTCAACTCGACAAGCCGGCCGGTGCCGCCGACTCCGGTGAGGTCGAGGATCACCCGATCCGGATTGCGCCGCCGCCTCCGCCGGTCCTGGCCGACGACACCGCGACCACCGCGTTCAACACCGGCACCACGGTCGATGTGCTCGGCAACGACAAGCCCGGTGATCCGGCGACGCCGCTGAAGCCCGCCTCGCTGTGCCTGCTCGACGACCAGAAGTGTGTCCCGATGGTCAACGTCGTCGGCCAGGCCAAGTACGTCGCCAAGCCGGACGGCCGGATCGACGTCGAACCGGTGCCCGGCTTCTACGGCCCGGCCAAGCCGGTCACCTATCGCGTTGCCGACAGCAACGGCACCACGGCGGCCGCGAAGCTCACCCTGACCGTCGCTCTCCCGGCCCGTCCGGTGGCAACCGCCGACACCGCGACCACACCACAGAACGTCAGCCTCGCGATCAGACCGCTCGCGAACGACCGCGCCGCGGCCGGCGTCACGCTGGTCCCAGGCTCGGTGGTCCTCCGCGACCCGGCCGACACCACCTTCAAACAGAAGGTCGTCATCGCCGGCGAGGGCCAGTACGTCGTCCGGACGAACGGCGGCGTGGATTTCGTCCCGTTGCCCCGCTTCACCGGTGTCGGCACGCAACTCGGCTACCGCGTCACCGACACCACCAGGCAGACCGCCGAGTCCACGCTGACGGTCACCGTCACGCCGGTCACGCCGGTCGCGAACGGGGACTCGGTGTCGACCCCGTTCGACACCGATGCCGTCGTTGCGGTGCTGGCGAACGACCTGCCCGGATCGCCGGACGCGCCGCTCGACCCGGCCAGCCTCCGGCTCGTGGATCCGGCCGGTCAGAAGCTGGTCGACAAGGTGACCGTGGCGCGGCAGGGGGTGTACCTCGTGGCCGGCGGCAAGGTGACCTTCCGCCCGGTGCGTGGGTTCCAGGGCGTCGGGACCTCGCTGACCTATCAGGTCCTCGACAAGAACGGGACGCCCGCGCGGGCCGAGCTCACGGTGGCGGTCGACGCGCCCGGGCCGCCGGTGGCGAACGCCGACACGATCACGACCCGGCAGGGCGGCTCGATCGTGGCCGCAGTCCTGGACAACGACAAGCCCGGTCCGACCGGATCGGCGCTGGTGCCGGACAGTGTCCGACTGGTCCCGCCGACGCGCGGTGAGCCGGTCACGACCCTCATCGTCGCCGGGCAGGGCAAGTACACCGCCAAGCCGGACGGCAAGATCCTGTTCGAGCCACTTCCGGCCTTCAGTGGTACGGCGAAACCGGTCACCTACCAGGTGGCCGACGGCAACGGCGCGATCGGGAGGTCGACGCTCGCGGTCACCGTGACCAAGGTGCAGCCGGACGCGACGAACGACCTGGCGAGTACGGCGTACGACACGAACGCCACCGTCAACGTGCTGGCGAACGACAGCGCCGGTGATCCGGCGGTGCCGCTGGTTCCGGGCAGTGTGCGGGTGCTCGACCCGAGGACGCGCGAGCCGAGGACCGTGGTCGTCGTCGACGGCGAGGCGTCGTACACGGTCAAGCCGGACGGCACGATCGACGTCGACCCGCTCTCGACCTTCACCGGGGTCGCGGCACCGATCACCTACAGCGTGTCCGACGTGAACGGCACCCTGGTCACCGCGACGCTGACCGTCACCATCGCGAAGCCGCCGCCACCGACGGCCAAGCCCGACACCGGCACCAGCAAGCAGAACGTGCGGTTGCTGCTCGACCCGCTCGGCAACGACGCGGCCGGCCGAGGCACCGGACTCGACCCGCTGAGCCTGGTGCTGATCGACCCGGCCGACGGCTCGATGAAGAAGCTGGTCAAGATTCCCGGGCAGGGCAGTTACCAGGTGAATCCGGAAGGAACGGTCACCTTCGACCCGTTGCCCGGCTTCACCGGTACGGCGACCACGCTGACCTACCGGGTGTCGGACTGGTTCGACCAGGCCACCCGGGCGACCATCACCGTCACGATCACGCCGATCACGCCGGTCGCGGTCGACGACACCGCGACGACGCCGTACGAGAAGACCGTCGCGGTGAAGGTGCTGGCGAACGACGAACCTGGTGACGAGTCGGCGCCGCTGGTGCCGGGCAGCCTGCTGCTCACCGACCCGGCCGACGGCGGGCTGAAGGCAGCGGTGACGATCCCGAACGAGGGTGTCTACACGGCCGCGGGCGGAGTGGTCACGTTCGATCCCGGGGCGACGTTCCGCGGTCCGGGGACCCAGCTGACCTACCAGGTGGCCGACAGCAACGGAACCCTGACCACCGCGAAGCTGTGGATCACGGTCGGGCTGCCGCCGGTCGCGGTCGCCGACGCGGCGTCGACCCTCCAGGACGTCACCGTCACCGTGAACCTGCTGTCGAACGACAGCCCGGGTACCGACGCGGAACTCGATCCCTCCTCGGTCGGGCTGCTCGACCCGGCCGCCCGGACGGCCGGCTACGTGAAGAAGGTGACGGTCGCCGGGCAGGGCACCTACGCGGTCCAGTCGACCGGGGCGGTCGTGTTCGATCCGCTGCCGGCCTTCCGCGGGAAGGCGCTGGCGATCAACTACCGGGTCGCCGACTCGCACCAGAACGTCGCCGCGTCGACGCTCACGCTGACCGTCACGCCGGTCTGGCCGGTGACCGTGGACGACTCGGCGATCACGCCGTACAACCAGCCGATCACGGTGAACGTGCTGGCCAACGACAAGGCCGGTGACGCGTCCGCGCCGCTCGTCCGGTCGAGCCTGGTGCTGAAGGACCCCGCCGGCGGTTATCGCAAGAGCGTCACCCGGGCGGGCGAAGGGACCTACACGGCCGGTGACGACGGGGCGATCTCGTTCACGCCGGTCAAGGACTACCAGGGAGTGACGACGCCGGCGACGTACCGGATCACCGACGACAACGGGACGACCGCCGAAGGGCTGCTCTTCCTGACCGTCGGCAAGGGACCCGAGGCGGCCGCCGACACGATCACCACCAAGCAGAACGTCACCGCGACGGTCGATCCGCTGGCCAACGACAAGCCGGGAACCGATGCCCAGCTCGACAAGTCCACCGTCCAGCTGTACGGCCTGGCGGTGCGGAGTTGGGGTCGGAAGGCGACGATCCCCGGCCAGGGCGTGTTCAGTGCCGACGAGGTGACCGGGCGGGTCACGTTCGACCCGCTGCCGACGTTCCGCGGGGTCGCGTCGGTCGCCTACCGGGTGACGGACACGAGCCGGAACACGACCGCCTCGACGGTCGCGTTCACGGTGCAGCCGATCGTCCCGGTGGCGGCCGACGATGCGATCGCGACGCCGTACGACACCGCGGTGACGGTGGCGGTGCTGTCGAACGACAAGCCGGGAGACGCATCCGCTCCGCTGGGCGAGGTGCGGCTGATCGATCCGGCGACCGGCGATCCGGTGCCGTCACTGGCGGTGCCGGGGCAGGGGACCTTCGTTGTCCAGCCTGACGGTGGGATCCGGTTCGCGCCGGTCGACGGCTTCGCCGGTACGGCGACGCCGGCCGGCTACCAGGTGGCCGACCGCAACGGGACGACCGCCTCGGCCGCGGTGACGATCACGGTTCAGACTCCGCCGGTGGCGGCAGCTGATGCGGCGCGGACCAGGCAGCACGTGCCGGTCGTGATCGACCCGCTGGCGAACGACAAGGCCGGCCCGGGCGCGAAGCTCGATCCGGAGACGCTGCTGCTGGTCGGCCCGGACGCGGCGCTGGTCGCACAGGTGACCGTCGCGGGCGAGGGCGACTGGGTTGTGGCCAAGGGCAAGGTGACGTTCACCCCGGTGGCCGCGTTCACCGGGACGGCCCGGCCGGCGGCGTACGCGGTGAAGGACAGCAACCGGAACACGGCCCGCGCGACGATCACGGTGACGGTCGTGCCGGTGCGCCCGGTGACCGTGGACGACAGCGCGCGGACCGCCTTCGGGAAGCCGGTCGTGGTCGCGGTCCTCGGCAACGACAAGGCTGGTGACCCGTCCGCGCCGCTCGTGCCCGGCTCCGTCGTACTGCGGGACCCGGCCGACGGGAAGGACAAGAAGTCGGTGACCGTCCCGGGCGAAGGTGTTTTCGCGGCCGGAGCCGACGGTGCGGTCACCTTCACCCCGGCGAAGGGCTTCGTCGGGACGACGCGGACCGTCGCCTACCGGGTGACCGACGAGAACGGCACCTCGAACACCGCGCTGATCGAGGTCACGGTCGCGCCGCCGGTCCTGGTCAAGGCGACGGCGGACACCGCGACCGGCACGCCCGGAAGCCCGGTCGCGGTCAACCCACTGCTGAACGACAGCGGCTCGCTCGACGGTCGGACGGTGTGTCTGCGCACCGGACCGGCGACCTGCACGAAACGGATGACCGACGCGTCGGGCACGTGGTCCGTCGCTCAGGACGGAACGATCAGCCTGACGCCCGCCGTCGGCCTCACCGGGAAGGCCGAGGCGATCTACGAGCAGACCGATGCGACCGGCGGCACCGTCGCGGCGCCGGTGACGTTCGCGGTCGGGGCGCAGCCGGCCGCGGACCTGCGGTCGGTCGACCGCGCGCAGATCCCGGCGACCGGCGGACCGTCGCCGATGCTGCTGACCCTCGGCGCACTGCTGACAGCCCTCGGAGCGACCCTCGCGGCGATCTCCCGGCGATCGCGCTAGTGTCCTGCGTCCGGCTCGAGACACTGGAGGTCCTGGACCAGCATGACCTCGTCGCGGTAGTCGTCGGCGGCGACGCGGACCGCGCGGGGGTGGCGACCGACGATGCGGTAGCCGAGCGGCTCGTAGAACTTCTCCAGGCCGAGACCGTCGCGGATCGTGAGCTGCAGCTGCTCCAGCCCCAGTTCGACCGCCGAGCCGCGCAGGCCTTCGATCAGCAACCGGCCGGCGCCGTTGCCCTGGTACTTCGGGTGCACCATCAGCCGGAGCACCGTGCGCCAGTGCTTCTGGAGCGCGCTGCCCCGGCTCACGAGCAGACCCATCCCGACGTACCGCTCGCCGTTGTGCAGGATCCCGAGGAGATCCAGGCCGGCCGAGACCCGGCCCAGCGCCTCGTCCAGCGTCTCCGCGACCAGCCCCACCGGGGCCGGCGCCGTGAACCCGACCGCACCACCCGCGTCGGTGGCCGCTGTCCACGTGTCCAGCAGATCGGCCCGCAACCCGGGATCGCCCACCTGATCCGGCTCCACCACCAGGTACTCCACCACACCTCCACCTGCGACTGAGTTGCAGAAAGTGTAGACCTCAGCCGAGCTCGTGCAGGGTCGGAACCGTGGTGAGCTTGTCCGGGTTGCGAATCAGGTACAGTCCGGTGATCACGCCGTCGGCGGTCTCGAAGAAGGTCACCGTGTCCGGCTCGTCGTCGAAGTACGCGATGAACGCGGTCTCGCCGTTCAGGGCGGCCGGCCGGACCTCGAAGTGCGGATTCTCGGCGATCACCCCGAACATCCACCGGGCGATCTTCTCCGCACCCTGGATCGGGCGCAGCGCCGCCTTCTTCTTGCCGCCGCCGTCGCTGATCAGCACCGCGTCCGGCGCCAGCAACGACACCACCTGGTCGAAGTCGCCCGAGCCGGCCGCCGCCATGAACCGCATGGTCAATTCGTTGTGCCGCTCCTTGTCCACCCGGTGCCTCGGCTGCCGCGCGTGTACGTGCGCACGGGCCCGGTGCGCGAGCTGCCGGACGGCGCTCTCCGACCGGCCGAGGGTGTCCGCGATCTCCTCGTACGGGAGATCGAAGACCTCGCGCAGGACGAACGTCGCCCGCTCGAGCGGCGACAGCGTCTCCAGGACGACAAGCATCGCCATGCTCACCGAGTCGGCCAGCTCGACGGCTGCGGCCGGGTCGTCGCCGCTCGTCGCCGGGATCGGTTCGGGCAGCCACGGGCCGACGTACTCCTCCCGGCGGGCCTTCTGCTGGCGCAGCCGGTTGAGCGCGAGCCGCGTGGTGATCCGGATCAGGTACGCGCGGGTGTCGCGGACCTGCTCGTGGTCGACGCCGGTCCAGCGCAGCCAGGCCTCCTGGACCACGTCCTCGGCGTCGGAGACGCTGCCGACCACGCGGTACGCGGCGCCGACGAGCACCGACCGGTGCTCGTCGAACTCCCGCGCGAGCCGCTCGTCCGCCTCGTCGGTCACGCCGGCCTCAGATCGCAGAGCTCCTTGAAGCCCTGGCTGGTGAGGCCGAGCGCGGCGTTGGTCCGGGAGCGGTAGTTCTCCAGCGACACCCAGGCGGTCAGCTCGACCAGTTGCTCCTCGCTCAGGTCCTGGCGCAGCCGCTCGACCTGCTCGTCGGTGACCTGCGGCGGGGTCGCGGTCATCGCGTCGGTGTACTCCATCACCGCGCGCTCCAAATCCGTGTAGGCGTCGCTGTCCCGCCACCCTGGCACATCGCGCAGCTTCCCCGGGTCGACACCCTGGTGGTGGAACTCCCAGTAGCCGAAGTCCATGCACCAGCTGCAGCCGATCCGGGCGGACGAAACCATCACCGCGAGCGCCTTGAGCGTCGGATCGAGCTTGGTCCAGCGGGCCGCCGAGCCCTCCATCAGCATCATCGAGGCCAGTACCCGCTTGTTGTGCATCGCCGCCCGCCCGGGATCCATCACCTTCCCGAACTTCCGCCGGCTGCCCCAGTCCACCAGCCGGACGAACCAGGTCCGCCTGTGCTCCAGCGAGATCCGAGCCATCACAACCTCCTCGTCGTCGTCGCCCTTCGGACACGCGCGGGAGGCGGTGTGTGACATGACGTGGCTCACACCTCGCGGTGAGACCGGGCAGAGTGGGTAGTTGACCTCACGGCGAGTACCCGATCTTGAATACTCTTCCACCTGCTGGCATACTCATTCACATGAATGTGAAGGTGGCGGTGGCCGGAGCCAGCGGATATGCGGGGGGTGAGCTGCTGCGGCTGCTGAGCGTGCACCCCGGGGTCGAGATCGGCGCGCTCACCGCCGGAGGGAACGCCGGGACGGCGCTCGGGCGGCACCATCCACACCTCGTGCCGTTGGCCGGCCGCATCCTGGTCGAGACCACGGCGGAGAATCTCGCCGGTCACGACGTCGTGTTCCTGGCCCTTCCGCACGGACAGTCCGCCGGAATCGCCGAGCAGCTCGGCGAGGACGTCACCGTGATCGACTGCGGCGCGGACTTCCGGCTCACCGAGGCCGAGGCGTGGATCGAGTTCTACGGCGGTCAGCACGCCGGCTCCTGGCCGTACGGACTTCCGGAGCTGCCCGGTCAGCGCGAGAAGCTCCGCGGCACGAACCGGGTCGCCGTGCCGGGCTGTTACCCCACCGTCTCCACGCTCGCCCTGCTCCCCGCCGTACAGCACGGTCTCGTCGACGCCGGTCAGTTGGTGGTCGTCGCCGTCAGCGGTACGTCGGGCGCCGGCAAGGCCCCCAAGCCGCACCTGCTCGGCGCCGAGGTGATGGGCTCGGCCAGCGCGTACGGCGTCGGCGGCGTCCACCGGCACACCCCGGAGATCGAGCAGAACCTCACGCCGTACGCCGACCGGCCGGTGAGCGTCTCGTTCACCCCGGTGCTCGTACCGATGGCCCGCGGCATCCTCGCCACCTGCAGCGCACCGGTTGCCGAAGGCACCGACCTGGCGGCGCTGCGGAAGGCCTACGAGGACGCCTACCGCGACGAGCCGTTCGTGCACGTGCTGCCCGACGGGCAGTGGCCGCAGACGCAGGCCACCCTCGGGGCGAACACCGTGCAACTGCAGGTCGCCCTCGACCGGCGCACCGGCCGCGCCGTCGTCGTGGCCACGATGGACAACCTCACCAAGGGCACCGCCGGCGCCGCCGTGCAGTGCATGAACCTGGCCACCGGCCTCGACGAGACCCTGGCCCTTCCCCTCGTAGGAGTAGCCCCGTGACGCTCGCAGTCACCCCGGACACTCAGGTCGATCGGAGCGCCGGGGTCACCGCGCCGGCCGGCTTCCGTGCGGCCGGGGTGATCGCCGGGATCAAACCGGCCGGTACGCCGGATCTCACCGTCGTCGTGAACGACGGCCCGCACGACGTCGCCGCCGGCGTCTTCACCACCAACAAGGTGAAGGCTGCTCCGGTGCTGTGGTCCCAGCAGGTGCTGACCGCCGGGAAGTTGAAGGCCGTCGTGCTCAACTCCGGCGGTGCGAACGCGTGCACCGGCCCCGAGGGCTTCCAGGACACGCACAAGACCGCGGAGAAGCTGGCCGAGGTGCTCGGCGTCGGCGCGGCCGAGATCGGCGTCTGCTCGACCGGCCTGATCGGCGAGCGGCTGCCGATGTCCGCGCTGATCCCCGGGATCGACGCAGCGGTGGAGGCGCTCGGCACTGCGCCGGAGCACGGCCTGGCCGCGGCGACCGCGGTCATGACGACCGACAACGTGCCGAAGCAGGCGGCACTGCGACACCCCGGCGGCTGGAGCATCGGCGGCTTCGCGAAGGGCGCCGGGATGTGCGCGCCGAACATGGCGACGATGCTCAGTGTCATCACGACCGACGCCGTCCTGGACCAGCCGCATCTCGACCACGCGCTCCGCAACGCGGTCGCCAAGACGTTCAACCGGCTCGACGTCGACGGTGGAACGTCGACCAACGACACCGTGCTCCTGCTCAGCTCGGGGGCGTCCGGTGTGGCGGTCGGGCCGGACGAGTTCGAGGCCGCGCTGACCACCGTGGCCGCCGACCTGGTGAAGCAGTTGCAGGCCGACGCCGAGGGCGTCACCAAGCACGTGAGCATCACGGTCCAGGGCGCGGCCACCGAGGCCGAGGCGGTCGCCGCCGCCAAGATCGTGGCCGAGGACAACCTGTGCAAGACCGCCTTCTTCGCCTCCGACCCGAACTGGGGCCGGATCGCGATGGCGGTCGGCAACGCGCCCACGGCGTTCGACCCGTCCCTGCTCGACATCACCCTGAACGGCGCGCCGATCTGCGTCGCCGGCGGCAAGGGCGTCGACCGCTCCGCGGCCGACCTGAGCGGCCTGGAGATCGACGTGGTGATCGACCTGCACGCCGGCCCGGCATCGGCGACCGTGCTCACCACCGACCTGTCCCACGCCTACGTCGAAGAGAACTCGGCCTACAGCTCATGACCTATGTGGACGCGGTGGAGAAGGCCGCCGTACTGACCGAGGCTCTGCCCTGGCTGAAGCAGTTCCACGGCAAGACCCTGGTGGTGAAGTACGGCGGCAACGCGATGGTCGACGAGAAGCTGAAGCGCGCGTTCGCCGAGGACATCGTCTTCCTCCGGTACGCCGGGGTCCGGGTCGTCGTCGTGCACGGCGGCGGGCCGCAGATCAGCGACATGCTCGGCCGGCTCGGCATCGACAGCGAGTTCCGCGGTGGCCTCCGGGTCACCACGCCGGAGGCGATGGACGTCGTCGGCATGGTCCTGGTCGGCAAGGTCGGCCGCGAGCTGGTCGGCCTGCTGAACGCCCACGGCCCGTTCGCGGTCGGCATGTCCGGCGAGGACGCCGGCCTGTTCACCGCGGAGCGCCGGACGGCGATCGTCGACGGCGAGTCGGTCGACATCGGGCTGGTCGGCGACGTGGTCGACGTCCGGCCCGAGGCGGTCGTCGACCTGATCGACGCGGGCCGGATCCCGGTGGTGTCGACGATCGCGCCGGACGAGGACGGCCAGGCGCACAACGTCAACGCCGACACCGCGGCCGCCGCGCTGGCGTCCGCGCTCGGTGCCGAGAAGCTCGTCGTCCTGACCGACGTGGCCGGGCTCTACCGGAACTGGCCGGACAGCGACGAGATCATCACCCAGATCAACGCTGCCGAGCTCGCCGAGCTGCTGCCGTCGCTCTCGTCCGGGATGGTGCCGAAGATGGAGGCCTGCCTGCGCGCGGTCGAGTCCGGCGTCTCCCGGGCCACCGTGATCGACGGCCGGGTGCCGCACTCGCTGCTGCTGGAGATCTTCACCGACGCCGGAAGTGGAACCCAGGTGATCCCGTCATGACCGAGCGAAGCGAGGGCGACGATGAGTGAATTGCTGACCGTCGACGGCACGCAGTCCGCGCTGACCGCCCGGTACGCCGACGCGCTGATGAACACCTTCGGTGCGCCCAAGCGGGTGCTGGTCCGCGGCGAGGGCGCGTACCTGTGGGATGCCGACGGCAACAAGTACCTCGACCTCCTCGGCGGGCTCGCGGTCAACTGCCTCGGGCACGCGCACCCGTTCGTGGTGTCCGCGGTGACCTCGCAGCTCGCCACCCTCGGACACGTCTCGAACTTCTTCGCGTCCGCGCCGCAGATCGCGCTGGCGGAGAAGCTGCTCGGTCTGTTCGACACCCCGGGCAAGGTGTTCTTCACCAACTCCGGCACCGAGGCGAACGAGGCCGCGTTCAAGATCACCCGCCGGACCGGCCGGACCAAGATCGTCTCCACCGTCGGCGCCTTCCACGGCCGGTCGATGGGCGCGCTCGCGGTGACCTGGAAACCGGCGTACCGGGAACCGTTCGGGCCGCTGCCCGGCGACGTCGAGTTCGTCCCGTACGGCGATGCCGACGCGCTGGCCGCGGCCGTCGACGACGACACCGCCGCCGTCGTCCTCGAGCCGATCCAGGGGGAGAACGGCGTCGTCGTACCACCGGCGGGGTACCTGCAGGCGGCCCGGCGGATCACCTCCGAGCACGGCGCGCTGCTGTGGATCGACGAGATCCAGACCGGGATCGGGCGGACCGGGACCTGGTTCGCGTACGAGGCCGACGGGATCACGCCGGACGTGGTGACCGTCGCCAAGGGTCTCGGCGCGGGCATCCCGATCGGCGCCTGCATCGGGCTCGGGCCGGCGGCCGACCTGCTGCGGCCGGGCAACCACGGGACGACGTTCGGCGGCAACCCGGTCGCGGCGATCGCCGGCCTCGCCGTTCTGACCGTGATCGAGCGGGACGGGCTGCTGGAGAACGTGAATGCCGTCGGCAACCACCTCGCGTCGTCGATCATCGCGCTCGACCATCCGCTGGTCGCCGGCGTCCGCGGCCGGGGGCTGCTGCTCGCGATCGAGCTCAGCCAGCCGGTCTCCGACCAGGTGGCGGCGCTCGCGCTGGACGCCGGGTTCGTGGTGAACAACCCGGTCCCGGACGCGTTGCGGCTGGCGCCGCCGTACATCCTGAGCAAGGCTGATGCCGACAGTTTCATCGCGGCCCTCCCGGGGCTGCTGGACCAGGTGGAGGCCTGATGACCGTGCGGCACTTCCTGCGCGACGACGACCTGAGCCCGGTCGAGCAGGACGAGGTGCTGACGCTGGGCGCGCAGTTGGCCGGGGACCGGTTCGGCCACCAGCCGCTGGCCGGCCCGAAGACGGTCGCGGTGATCTTCGACAAGACGTCGACCCGGACGCGGATCTCGTTCGCGGTCGGGATCGCCGAGCTGGGCGGCGTACCGCTGATCATCGACGCGCAGACGTCGCAGCTGGGCCGGGGTGAGCCGATCGCGGACACCGCGCGGGTGCTCGACCGGCAGGTCTCGGCGATCGTCTGGCGGACGTTCGCGCAGACCCGGATCGAGGAGATGGCGGCGGTCTCGCGGGTGCCGGTGGTGAACGCGCTGACCGACGAGTTCCACCCCTGCCAGATCCTGGCCGACCTGCTGACCGTCCGTCAGCACAAGGGGACGACCGCCGGGCTGAAGCTCGTCTACCTCGGCGACGGCGCGAACAACATGGCGCACTCGTACCTGCTCGGCGGGGCCACGGCCGGGATGCACGTCGTGGTGGGGTCGCCGGCCGGGTACCAGCCGGACCCTGCCGTGCTCGACCGGGCTCGGGCGATCGCGGCCGGGACAGGCGGCTCGGCCGCGTGGACCGCCGACGCGCTGGAGGCGGTCGACGGCGCGGACGTCGTTGCCACCGACACCTGGGTATCGATGGGTCAGGAGGCCGAGGCCGCCGACCGCGAGGCGCCGTTCGTGCCGTACGCGGTGACCGAGCAACTGATGTCGAAGGCAAGCTCCGACGCGATCGTGCTGCACTGCCTGCCCGCCTATCGTGGCAAGGAGATCGACGCGGCCGTGATCGACGGTCCGCAGTCGGTCGTCTGGGACGAGGCGGAGAACCGGCTGCACGCGCAGAAGGCGCTGCTGTCGTGGCTGCTGGCAAGGAGTTTCGAGGCATGAACATCGCTGCTGTACCGACGACGAAGACCGCGCGGCAGCAGCGGATCGTCGACCTGCTCGGGCGGCAGCCGGTGCGGTCGCAGACCGAGTTGGCCGACCTGCTCGCGGCGTCCGGGCTCGTCGTCGGGCAGGCGACCCTGTCCCGCGACCTGGTCGAGATCGGCGCCGTGAAGGTCCGCGACTCCAGTGGACAACTCGTGTACGCCGTACCCGGTGAAGGCGGCGACCGTACGCCGCGAGCCGGCGAGGCCGCCGCGTTCGAAGCGCGCCTGGCCCGGGTGGCGTCGGAGCTGCTCGTGTCGGCGGAGGGCAGCGCCAACCTGGTCATCCTGCGAACCCCGCCGGGTGCGGCCCAGTACTTCGCGTCGGCGATCGACCACGTGGGACTGGACGACGTACTCGGCACCATCGCCGGCGACGACACCGTCATGGTCGTCTCCCGCAACCCCGCAGGTGGACCGGCCCTGGCCGCTCGCTTCCTGTCCCTCGCCGCCCGCGAACCCAAGTAAGGATCTGCTGAATTGAGTACCGGAGAAAGTGCCGCCCTCTGGGGTGGCCGGTTCGCGGGTGGCCCGGCGGACGCGCTGGCGGCGCTGAGCAAGTCGACACAGTTCGACTGGCGGCTGGCGCCGTACGACATCGCCGGGTCGAAGGCGCATGCGAAGGTTCTCCATCGGGCCGGGCTGCTGACCGACGACGACCTGTCGGCGATGCTGGCCGGGTTGGACGGGCTGCTGGACGACGTACTGGGCGGGACGTTCCTGCCCGCCGAGGACGACGAGGACGTGCACACCGCGCTGGAGCGTGGCCTGCTCGAGCGGCTCGGCGCCGAGCTCGGCGGACGGCTCCGGGCCGGCCGGTCCCGCAACGACCAGGTCGCCACGCTGTTCAAGGGCTACCTGCGGGAGCACGGCCGGATCATCAGCCGGCTCGTGCTCGACCAGGTGAACACACTCGCCGAGCAGGCCGAGAAGCACCTCGGCGTCGCGATGCCGGGCCGCACCCACCTGCAGCACGCGCAGCCGGTCCTGCTCTCGCATCACCTGCTCGCGCACGCCTGGCCGCTGATCCGCGACCTCGACCGGCTCGCCGACTGGGACGCCCGGGTCGCGGCCGACTCGCCGTACGGCTCGGGCGCGCTAGCCGGCAGCTCGCTCGGCCTGGACCCGCAGTACGTCGCCCTGGAGCTCGGCTTCACCGACTCCTCGGCGAACTCGATCGACGGGACCGCGGCCCGCGACTTCGTGGCGGAGTTCGCCTTCGTCACCGCGCAGGTCGGCGTCGACCTGTCCCGGCAGGCCGAGGAGGTGATCATCTGGGCGACGAAGGAGTTCGGCTTCGTCGAGCTGGACGACGCGTTCTCGACCGGGTCGAGCATCATGCCGCAGAAGAAGAATCCGGACATCGCCGAGCTCGCCCGTGGCAAGGCCGGCCGGCTGATCGGCAACCTGAGCGGTCTGCTGGCCACGCTGAAGGCGCAGCCGCTGGCGTACAACCGGGACCTGCAGGAGGACAAGGAGCCGGTCTTCGACTCCATCGACACCCTCGAGGTCCTGCTGCCGGCGTTCACCGGAATGGTCCGCACGCTGCGTTTCAACACCACGCGGCTGGAGGAGCTGGCGCCGCAGGGGTTCTCGCTCGCCACCGACATCGCGGAGTGGCTGGTCCGGCAGAAGGTGCCGTTCCGGGTCGCCCACGAGGTCGCCGGCGCGTGCGTGCAGGAGTGTGAGAAGCGCAGGATCGAGCTGTGGGACCTGTCCGACTCCGACCTGGCCGCGATCTCACCGGAACTGACGCCGCAGGTGCGGTCGGTGCTGACGGTGGAGGGGTCGCTCGCGTCCCGGAACACCCGCGGCGGGACCGCGGGGGACCGCGTCGCCGAGCAGCTCACCGAGCTGCGCGCCCGCGCGGCGACTCATGCCGAGCGCCTCGCCTGAGGGCCCACGTCCGCCTCGCTCGGGGGCTCGCGCCGGGCGTCCCGCCCGAGACCACGGTGTGCGGTGGCCCGGCGGAGTCTCCGCCGGACCGCGTCGCCTAGGGTGCTGCGCATGTCTGTACGCCGCTCGCTGCTCGCGGGTCCCGTCCTCGACGTGGCCCCGAAGCTTCTCGGCATGGTCCTGCGCAGCACCACCGACGAGGGCACGGTCGCGGTCCGCCTCACCGAGGTCGAGGCGTACGACGGCCCGTCCGACCCGGGCTCGCACGCGTACCGCGGCCAGACACCGCGCAACACGGTGATGTTCGGGCCCGCCGGGTTCCTGTACGTGTACTTCACCTACGGCATGCACTTCTGCATGAACGTCAGCGCCGGCCCGGACGGACAGCCGTCGGCCGTCCTGCTCCGGGCCGGCGAGATCGTCGAAGGCCTCGACCTGGCCCGTGCCCGCCGGCTTCCCAGCACGCCCGCGGGCAAGTTCAACCACTCCACGGGTGTCCGGCCGGCCGGAGTTCGGTCGGTCGGAGTTCCGTCGGCCGGCGCGAACGGCGTACTGCCCGGACCGGTCGCCAAGCGGCCGAACGGGAACCCGGACCGCGACCTTGCCCGCGGCCCGGCCCGGATGTGCATGGCTCTCGGCATCGGCCGGGACGACAACGGCGCCGACCTGCTCTCCAGGACCTCGCACATCCAGTTGCTTCCCGGACCCGGGTTCGACGGCGAACCGGCCACCGGCCCGCGCGTCGGCCTCCGCGAAGCCGCCGGCCGCCCCTGGCGTTTCTGGATCCCGGACGACCCGACCGTCTCGCCGTACCGCCCGCACGTCCCCAAGCGCCGCGCCTGACCCGGGCCGTCAGCGGTTGGCGAGCGCCAGCACGTGGTCGAGTTGTGGCATCCCGTGCGCTACCTCCGGGTCCGGGAACAGGCCGATGTGGTGCACGCCGGCCGACTCCAGCGCGTCGATGTGCGCGGCCGCGTCGTCGAGCGTCCCCACCGCGCCGATGTCGGTCCACCAGTCCGCCGGCATGCCGACCAGGCCGTCGGCGCCGGACTCGTCGTACAACTTCCTCATCTCGTCGTAGAACGGCAGCGCCTTCAGCCCCGGGTGGTTCTCCTCGAGCCGCACGCCCAGCCACGGCGCGGTCCACTCGTACGCCGACGTCCGGTCCTCGCGCACACAGAACGCGCTGAACACCGCGACCACGAACCCCTCCGGCGAACCGGCGTACTCGATCGACTGCCGCACGTACGCCGGCGTCGCAGGCTCGGCCAGGACGATCCCGCCACCGACGCGACCTGCGAGGGCCATCGACTTCGGACCCATCACCCCGAGCAGGATCGGCGGCGGCTCGGTCGGCGGCGCGTCCAGCTGCACGTCCTTCAGGTGGACCGTCGTGCCTTCGACCGTCACGTTCTCGCCGGCCAGGAGCCGGGAGACCGCCGTGGTGACCTCCTCCAGCGCGGTCAGCGGCGACTTCGGCCGGACGCCCATCTGGCCCATCCACTCCTGCACGCCGTGGCCGATCCCGGGCAGGAACCGGCCGGGCGCGAGCGCGTCCAGCGTGGCGAACTCCATCGCGGTGACGGCAGCGGTCCGCGCGACCGCCGGCACGATGCCGAGACCGACCGTCAGCCGCTCGGTCGACGTGAGCGCGGCCGAGACCAGCGAGGGCCCGGCGGTGTAGAAGCAGTCCTCGATGATCCACAGCTCGTCCGCACCACCCTGGTCGAGGCGGCGGGCGACGTCGGTCACCAGGGCGGCAGGGTAGGTCCGCGGGAAGCACATGCCGATCTGTGTCATGCGCAGAACCGTAGAGGCGGCCGCCGACAGTTCTCGAAGGCATCCAGGGGTTCGGTGAAGCTCTTCCCGGGCCGCGGGGCAGCAGGCGTATCGGCCCGGTGTCCGGGTAGGTTTCGGACTATGGCCCGTCCGCACTACGCGTCCCGTCTCGAGGACTGGTTCAATCTGGGAGTGCAGGCGCTCCTGCGGCGTCGCGGCTGGCGGGAACGGATCATCCCGCATGTCGGCTACGGCACCACGCAGTTCGTGCGGGTGATGGCGCGCGTCGTGCTGAGCCGGGACCCCCGCAGCCAGCCGCGGTTCGACGAGGACCAGGTGGTGCGCGGCTGGCGCGTCTTCGTGACCGCGCCGGCGACCAAGGTGAAGGTCACCGTCACCGTCGGCGGCGAGACGTTCGAGGCCATGACCGACCGTGGCGGCTTCGTCGACCTGACCGTGCCGGTCGTGCTGCCGCCCGGCTGGCACGAGATCAACCTGGGCGTGCACGGCGAGCGCGAGGCCCGTGGCCGTGTCTACGTGCCCGATCCGGACGCCACTCTCGGGCTGGTCAGCGACATCGACGACACGGTCATGCTGACGATGCTGCCGCGTCCGCTGATCGCCGCCTGGAACACGTTCGTCCGGGACGAGCAGGCGCGTCGCGTCGTACCGGGTATGGCGGAGATGTACGCCGCCCTCCTGGCAGACCACCCAGGTGCGCCCATCTTCTACCTCTCCACCGGCGCCTGGAACACCGCGCCGACGCTGACCCGCTTCCTGGCGCGTCACGGCTACCCGGCCGGGCCGTTGCTGCTCACGGACTGGGGGCCGACCAACACCGGCTGGTTCCGCAGCGGCCAGGAGCACAAGCGCAACTCGCTGCGCCGGCTGGCTGCCGAGTTCCCGAACGTCCGCTGGGTCCTGATCGGCGACGACGGCCAGCACGACCCCCAGTTGTACGGCGACTTCGCGCAGACTCACCCGGATCACGTCCGGGCGATCGGCATCCGCCAGCTCACCCCGGCCGAGCAGGTCCTGTCCCACGGTCTCCCGGTACCGAACCAGGATCCGGGCGCCCACGACCCCCAGCGGCCCAACGCCGCCACGGTGCACGCTCCGGACGGCCACGCGCTCCGGCCCCAGTTGCAGGCCGTGCTGACCCGCCCGGACCCGGGCTGACCCACATACAGGACACTTGTAGCCGACCGACGTACTCGAGGAGAGACAAGTGACCGACAGCGGGACCGAACGCCGCACCCAGGTGCTCGACGACCTGGACAGCCGCGGCCTGATCGCGCACACCACCGATCCCGACGCCCTGCGGGCCGCGATGGCGGCCGGACCGATCACCTCCTACGTCGGCTTCGACCCGACCGCCCCCAGCCTGCACATGGGTAACCTGCTCCAGTTGCTGACGCTGCGACGCCTCCAGTTGGCCGGCCACAACCCGATCGGGCTCGTCGGCGGGGCCACCGGTCTGATCGGCGACCCCAAGGAGAGCTCCGAGCGGGTGCTGAACCCGAAGGACGTCGTCCAGCAGTGGGTCGAGAAGGTTCGCGGACAGGTGGAGAGGTTCATCGACTTCGACTCCGCCCTGCCGAACCCCGGTCGCATCGTCAACAACTACGACTGGACCAAGGACCTCAACACGCTCGACTTCCTCCGGGACATCGGCAAGCACTTCCCGGTGAACCGGATGCTCGGCCGCGAGGTGGTGAAGGCGCGGCTGGAGCAGGGGATCAGCTACACCGAGTTCAGTTACGTGCTTCTGCAGTCGCTGGACTACCTGGAGCTCTACCGTCGGCACAACTGCACACTGCAGACCGGTGGCAGCGACCAGTGGGGCAACCTGACGGCGGGTGTCGAGCTCATCCGCCGTACCGAGGCCGGCAAGGCGCATGCGCTGGCCACACCGCTCGTGACCAAGGCCGACGGGACGAAATTCGGCAAGACCGAGTCCGGGACCGTGTGGCTGGATCGGGAGCTGACGTCGCCGTACGCGTTCTACCAGTTCTGGTTCAACACCGACGACCGCGACGTGATGCAACTGGTGCGGTTCTACACGTTCAGGACGCCGGAGGAGATCGCCGCGCTCGAGCAGGCGACGGCTGAGCGCCCGCAAGCGCGAGAGGCGCAACGACTCCTCGCCGAGGACATCACCACACTGGTGCACGGCGAGGAGGAGACCAGGAGAGTGCAGGAGGCGTCGAAGGCGCTCTTCGGCCAGGGGGAGCTCGCCCTTCTCGACGGCACCACACTGGTTGCCGCACTACGCGAAGCACCCCATGTCGAACTGGGCGCCGGCGAGCCGATGCCGACGTACGGCGACCTGCTGGTGAAGTCCGGCCTGGTCGCCAGCAAGTCGGCCGCACGCAGGACGGTGGCCGAGGGCGGCGGGTACCTCAACAACGAGAAGGTGAAGGACGCCGAGTACGTGCCGGGGTCCGGCGACCTGCTGCCTGGTGGCGTGCTGGTGCTGCGGCGCGGGAAGCGTTCGTTTGCAGGGGTTTTGGCGTCGCCGGCGGGCAGCTGATGGCGCCGGCTCCACTCCCACAAACCGGAGGCCGAGAGCAAATTACAACCATGTGATCCTGCCCACCGGGAACCGATTTGACCGGCCACCTGGGAGCCACGTAATGTTCTTCTTGTTGGAGCGAGGCGCGGGACGCGAGAGCGGCCGGTCGCTCCGAACCCCCCAAGGCTAGCTGAGCCGAACCGCGTTGTCTGACGCGGGGCGGTAGCTCCCGCAGGGTGGGGAGCCAGAAAATCGGGCTTGACTCGGTGGATCTGCTCCGGTAAGGTAGCGCAGGTTGCCCCGGAATCCTGGCCGAAAGGTCATGATGCGGTGTGCGTCCGATTCTTGAGAACTCAACAGCGTGCCGAAAGATGCATTTTCCCCGTTCATGGGCATTGAACGTTTCCTGGGCCCCGGCTTTTGTGGTTGTGGGTGTGGGTTTGTTTGTGTCTGTGGCGGATTCCTTTGAAATTTTGTATGGATTCAAGTCAGTTTGATTTGTTTCTGGTTCAGAGGATCGCTTTTTGTGGGTCTGTTTTCCATGGCCTTTGGGTTGTGGTTGACTTATAGATTTCAACGGAGAGTTTGATCCTGGCTCAGGACGAACGCTGGCGGCGTGCTTAACACATGCAAGTCGAGCGGTAAGGCCCCTTCGGGGGTACACGAGCGGCGAACGGGTGAGTAACACGTGAGCAACCTACCCTCAACTTCGGGATAAGCCTCGGAAACGGGGTCTAATACCGGATATCATCACGGGCTTCATGGTTTGTGGTTGAAAGTTCTGGCGGTTGGGGATGGGCTCGCGGCCTATCAGCTTGTTGGTGGGGTAATGGCCTACCAAGGCGTCGACGGGTAGCCGGCCTGAGAGGGCGACCGGCCACACTGGGACTGAGACACGGCCCAGACTCCTACGGGAGGCAGCAGTGGGGAATATTGCGCAATGGACGAAAGTCTGACGCAGCAACGCCGCGTGAGGGATGACGGCCTTCGGGTTGTAAACCTCTTTCAGCAGGGACGAAGCGAGAGTGACGGTACCTGCAGAAGAAGGACCGGCCAACTACGTGCCAGCAGCCGCGGTAATACGTAGGGTCCGAGCGTTGTCCGGAATTATTGGGCGTAAAGGGCTCGTAGGCGGTTCGTCACGTCGGGAGTGAAAACTCGGAGCTTAACTCCGAGCCTGCTTCCGATACGGGCAGACTAGAGGTAGGCAGGGGAGAGCGGAACTCCTGGTGTAGCGGTGGAATGCGCAGATATCAGGAAGAACACCGGTGGCGAAGGCGGCTCTCTGGGCCTTACCTGACGCTGAGGAGCGAAAGCGTGGGTAGCGAACAGGATTAGATACCCTGGTAGTCCACGCCGTAAACGTTGGGCGCTAGGTGTGGGGGACATTCCACGTCCTCCGTGCCGCAGCTAACGCATTAAGCGCCCCGCCTGGGGAGTACGGCCGCAAGGCTAAAACTCAAAGGAATTGACGGGGGCCCGCACAAGCGGCGGAGCATGCGGATTAATTCGATGCAACGCGAAGAACCTTACCTGGGTTTGACATATAGGGAAATCTCCCAGAGATGGGAGGTCCGTAAGGGTCCTATACAGGTGGTGCATGGCTGTCGTCAGCTCGTGTCGTGAGATGTTGGGTTAAGTCCCGCAACGAGCGCAACCCTCGTCCTATGTTGCCAGCACGTTATGGTGGGGACTCATAGGAGACTGCCGGGGTCAACTCGGAGGAAGGTGGGGATGACGTCAAGTCATCATGCCCCTTATGTCCAGGGCTTCACGCATGCTACAATGGCCGGTACAAAGGGCTGCGAAACTGTAAAGTGGAGCGAATCCCAAAAAGCCGGTCTCAGTTCGGATTGGGGTCTGCAACTCGACCCCATGAAGTCGGAGTCGCTAGTAATCGCAGATCAGCAACGCTGCGGTGAATACGTTCCCGGGCCTTGTACACACCGCCCGTCACGTCATGAAAGTCGGCAACACCCGAAGCCGGTGGCCTAACCCCTTGTGGGAGGGAGCTGTCGAAGGTGGGGCTGGCGATTAGGACGAAGTCGTAACAAGGTAGCCGTACCGGAAGGTGCGGCTGGATCACCTCCTTTCTAAGGAGCACTGAGGCAGGTCGCTCGTAGAGAGTGTGCCTGTCCATTCATCACTGCCCGGGCGTTCGTCTCGGGGTGATGGTGCTTCGGACTGTGGAACATTGACCATTAGATTCGGACTGATACCTGGTCCGTTAGTACTGCTGGTGTCCTTCGGGGCGGTGGCGTGGAACGCGGGGTTTGGGTGGAGGAAGGTTTCGAGGCGCGCTGTTGGGTCCTGAGGAATCGGGCTGGGTCTCTGTGGAGATGTGGACTGGTTTTTCTGGGTCACGGTTACACCGGCTTGTTGTGAGTGGGTGTGGTTGGTGGCTGGGGCCGGCTCTCACCAAACTGCCTGGTGGGTTCGCTTGATGGGTGTGTTGTTTCCCTGGATGGTGTTCTTGTCTGGTGGGTGGTGGTTGTGGGGCTGGTTTTCCTGCCCGTATTTTGAGAACTGTATAGTGGACGCGAGCATCTCTTTGTAGCGATTTTGTTTGTTTTGTTGTTGTGACAAGCTACTAAGGGCAATCGGTGGATGTCTTGGCACCAAGAGCCGATGAAGGACGTTGGAGCCTGCGATAAGCCCCGGGGAGTTGGCAACCAAGCTGTGATCCGGGGGTGTCCGAATGGGGAAACCCAGCTGGCATTCTAAAGCCAGTTACCAGTGCCTGAACACATAGGGTTCTGGAGGGAACGCGGGGAAGTGAAACATCTCAGTACCCGCAGGAAGAGAAAACAATTGTGATTCCGTGAGTAGTGGCGAGCGAAAGCGGATGAGGCTAAACCATGTGCGTGTGATAGCCGGCGTGCGTTGCGCATGTGGGGTTGTGGGAGCATTCAGACACTAATGCCGTGGTGTCGGGGAGTTATAAATCGCTGTTGAAGTCGAATCTTCTGGAATGTTGAGCCGTAGTGGGTTATGGCCCCGTAGGCGTAAGACAGCGACTTCCGAGTGTTTTCCCAAGTAGCACGGGACTCTTGAAATCCCGTGTGAATCTGGCGGGACCACCCGCTAAGCCTAAATACTTCTTGGTGACCGATAGCGGACTAGTACCGTGAGGGAAAGATGAAAAGTACCCCGGGAGGGGAGTGAAATAGTACCTGAAACCGGTTGCCTACAATCCGTCGGAGCATCTCCTTGTGGGGTGTGACGGCGTGCCTTTTGAAGAATGAGCCTGCGAGTTAGTGGTGTGTGGCGAGGTTAACCCGTGTGGGGTAGCCGTAGCGAAAGCGAGTCTGAATAGGGCGTTTGAGTCGCATGCTCTAGACCCGAAGCGGAGTGATCTATCCATGGGCAGGTTGAAGCGTGGGTAAGACCGCGTGGAGGACCGAACCCACCAGGGTTGAAAACCTGGGGGATGACCTGTGGATAGGGGTGAAAGGCCAATCAAACTCCGTGATAGCTGGTTCTCCCCGAAATGCATATAGGTGCAGCGTCGCGTGTTTCTTACCGGAGGTAGAGCACTGGATGGTCTAGGGGGCTTACCGGCTTACCGAAATCAGCCAAACTCCGAATGCCGGTAAGTGAGAGCGCGGCAGTGAGACTGCGGGGGATAAGCTCCGTAGTCGAGAGGGAAACAGCCCAGATCACCAGCTAAGGCCCCTAAGCGATTGCTAAGTGGAAAAGGATGTGGAGTTGCCCAGACAACCAGGAGGTTGGCTTAGAAGCAGCCACCCTTGAAAGAGTGCGTAATAGCTCACTGGTCAAGTGATTCCGCGCCGACAATGTAGCGGGGCTCAAGCAATCCGCCGAAGCTGTGGCATTCATACTTGTACTCGGCCTCACTTTCGGGTGTGGTCCAGGTGTGTGGATGGGTAGGGGAGCGTCGTGCAGCGTGTGAAGCAGCCTAGTGATGGAGTTGTGGATGCTGCACGAGTGAGAATGCAGGCATGAGTAGCGAATGACGGGTGAGAAACCCGTCCGCCGGATGATCAAGGGTTCCAGGGTCAAGCTAATCTGCCCTGGGTAAGTCGGGACCTAAGGCGAGGCCGACAGGCGTAGTCGATGGACAACGGGTTGATATTCCCGTACCGGCATTAACACGACCCGACCGAACCTACTGATGCTAAGCCAACTAGGTTCTGATGTCTTCGGACGGAGGAGCCGGCGTTGGTGACCCGAGGTGGTAGTAGGTGCACTGAGGAGTGACGCAGGAGGGTAGTCCAACCGCGGCGATGGTAGGCGCAAGCTGATCCGCGGGCAAGGTGGTAGGGCGAGGCATAGGCAAATCCGTGTCTCATGTGCCTGAGAGCCGAGGCGGACCCGTTCAGGGGAAGTGGATGATCCCATGCTGCCGAGAAAAACTTCGCAGTGAGTGTTAGAGCCGCCCGTACCCCAAACCGACACAGGTGATCAGGTAGAGAATACCAAGGCGATCGAGTGAACCATGGTTAAGGAACTCGGCAAAATGCCCCCGTAACTTCGGGAGAAGGGGGGCCGGATCCGTTACCCCACTTGCTGGGGGAAGCGGTGATGGCCGCAGAGACCAGGCCCAAGCGACTGTTTACTAAAAACACAGGTCCGTGCGAAGAAGTAATTCGATGTATACGGACTGACGCCTGCCCGGTGCTGGAACGTTAAGGGGACAGGTTAGCTGGTTTCGGCCGGCGAAGCTTTGAACTTAAGCGCCAGTAAACGGCGGTGGTAACTATAACCATCCTAAGGTAGCGAAATTCCTTGTCGGGTAAGTTCCGACCTGCACGAATGGCGTAACGACTTGGGCGCTGTCTCAACCATGGACTCGGCGAAATTGCATTACGAGTAAAGATGCTCGTTACGCGCAGCAGGACGGAAAGACCCCGGGACCTTTACTACAACTTGGTATTGGTGGTCGGTACAACTTGTGTAGGATAGGTGGGAGACTGTGAAGCTCGGACGCCAGTTCGGGTGGAGTCATCGTTGAAATACCACTCTGGTTGTTCTGGCTGTCTAACTTTGGTCCGTTATCCGGATCAGGGACAGTGCCTGGTGGGTAGTTTGACTGGGGCGGTCGCCTCCTAAAAGGTAACGGAGGCGCTCAAAGGTTCCCTCAGCCTGGTTGGCAATCAGGTGTCGAGTGTAAGTGCACAAGGGAGCTTGACTGTGAGACAGACATGTCGAGCAGGGACGAAAGTCGGAACTAGTGATCCGGCGGTGGCATGTGGGAGCACCGTCGCTCAACGGATAAAAGGTACCCCGGGGATAACAGGCTGATCTTCCCCAAGAGTCCATATCGACGGGATGGTTTGGCACCTCGATGTCGGCTCGTCGCATCCTGGGGCTGGAGTAGGTCCCAAGGGTTGGGCTGTTCGCCCATTAAAGCGGCACGCGAGCTGGGTTTAGAACGTCGTGAGACAGTTCGGTCCCTATCCGCTGCGCGCGCAGGAGACTTGAGAAGGGCTGCCCCTAGTACGAGAGGACCGGGGTGGACGAACCTCTGGTGTGCCAGTTGTTCCGCCAGGAGCACGGCTGGTTGGCTACGTTCGGGAGTGATAACCGCTGAAAGCATCTAAGCGGGAAGCACGCTTCAAGATGAGGTCTCCCACCGGGACAACCGGGTAAGGCCCCCAGTAGACCACTGGGTTGATAGGCCAGAAGTGGAAGCACGGCAACGTGTGCAGCTGACTGGTACTAATAGGCCGAGGGCTTGTCACACACCCACCCAACCGGTGGGACAACACCACAAGCTGCGCTCCAAAGTAACTCGCGTCCACTGTACGGTTCCCGAAATACGGTCAACCCCAGCAACCAACACCCCAAACCGGGGTGTTGTGACCCGCAACGAGTGGTTGATTGATATTTCCATAGAGTTTCGGTGGCCATAGCGTCGGGGAAACACCCAGTCTCCATTCCGAACCTGGAAGTTAAGCCCAACAGCGCCGATGGTACTGCGACCGGGAGGTCGTGGGAGAGTAGGACGCCGCCGGACATTCACACTGTTAAGGGCCACCCCATCCGGGGTGGCCCTTAACATTTCCCCCCACCAACCGGAAGCCACCCCCGCTTCCCCGGCACGCGCCAACAGACCTGACCGACCGGCAACCTGACAGCCACGGCACCGCCCACCACCCGACCAGCAGCCGAGACCGCTGAACCGCCACCCCGGAACGGCTGCCCCACCCAAGTACGTGGGAGTGGATGTCAGGGCACACGGTGCGCGGCGGTACCTTAGGTCTTTGTCCATGCACTGCAGTCCATGCACTGCGGGCGACTGCGGCGCAACTGCTCGATCGAGCTTCAGTAACTACAGCACCTGCTTCAGTAAGTAACTACAGCACCTTAGGAGTCAACGTGGCGACGCCACCTCGCAATCCTCGCTCCGGTTCCGGGGACCGTCGCGGTTCCTCCGGAGGCAGCGGCCGTTCCGGTCGTGACGGTGGCGGGCGCTCCGGCTCCGGTCGTTCGAACTTCGGTGGGGGATCGGGCTCCGGCGGGCGTTCGGGGTTCGGTGGCGGCTCGAGCGGCGGTCGGTCCGGCTCGGGTGCCGGCGGTTCCGGTGGTCCCGGTGGATCCGGTGGGCGGTCTGGCGGTGCCGGCGGCCGGTCGGGTTCTGGTGGGCATCGCGGGGCTTCGAGCCGGGGGGACAGCCCTCGATCGGGTGCTCCGCGGGGTGGTTCGCGTGCCGGTGGGTCCTACCGGGACGAGCGGGATCGCGACGAGAACAGGCGTGGGTTTGCCGGGTCCCGGCGGGACGACACGTCCGAGCGCGATCCCTTCCGTGGTCAGTTGTCCGGTCGGGGAGAGCGTGACGACCGCGGCGGACGTGGGTCCGGCCGCGACGACCGGTCCGGTGGTTACCGCGGTGGTGACAGCCGTGACGATCGCTCAGGTGGCTACCGCGGTGGTGACAGGCGGGATGACCGGTCCGGTGGTTACCGCGGTGGTGACAGCCGTGACGATCGCTCAGGTGGCTACCGCGGTGGCGAGAGGCGGGATGACCGGTCCGGTGGTTACCGCGGTGGTGACAGCCGAGACGACCGTTCAGGCGGTTACCGCGGTGGCGAGAGGCGGGATGACCGGTCCGGTGGTTACCGCGGTGGTGACAGCCGTGACGATCGCTCAGGTGGCTATCGCGGGCGGGACGATCGGGCCGGTGGCTCCGGGCGTCCCGGCGGGCGTGATGAGCGTTCCGGTGGGGGATTCCGGCGGGATGATCGCGCGGGTTCTGGCGGCGGGTACCGGCGGGACGAGCGTGGTGGGCGTGACGAGCGCGCGGGGTCCGGTGGTGGTTACCAGCGGGGCGAGCGTGGTGCGCGTGACGAACGCCCGGGGTCTGCCGGCGGGTACCGGCGGGATGATCGGGGCGGACGGGTCGAGCGCGCGGGGTCCGGCGGTGGGTACCGTCGAGA
>NZ_SMKR01000100.1 GCF_004348725.1 Kribbella turkmenica | reverse complement strand
GGGGTGGGTGGTATTGCGGGGATGAGGCGATACCGTTGCTGGAACGAGGCGAGGAGGCAGTCATGGTGATGGACGCACTGCGCGGCTACGTACAACTGGCGAACGGGCTGACCGAGGTGACCAAGCAGCGGGCCGAGGCGGCGGCGAAGGCCTTGCTCCAGCAGACCGGCGCCGACAAGCTGACGACCGGGCTGAGCACCAAGGTGAGCGACCTGGCCGACGAGATCGTTGCCACCAGCAAGAGCAACCGGCAGCTGCTGCAGGCGATCGTGACGAACGAGGTCGAGGGCGCGGTCGCGCGACTCGGATTCGTCCGCTCCGAGGAGGTCGCCGCGCTGACCCGCCGGGTCCAGAATCTGGAGAGCGAGCTGGCCGAGGCGCGCGCCGCCGCGGCCGCGCCGCCGGTGCCCGCGCCGCCGGTCGAGCCGGCCGGTGACGTGCTCGCGGAGGCCGCGCCGGGTGCGGCGAAGAAGGCGGCCGCGAAGAAGGCCGCGTCCAAGAAGGCGGCGAAGAAGGCGCCGGCGAAGAAGATCGCCGCGAAGAAGGTTGCGGCGAAGAAGACGGCGAAGAAGGCCTGACGTGACCGAGCACCCTGGGGAGCAGTTTCCACCGGACGTCGACCCCGACGTGGAGCCGGGCTTCGATCCCTATCCGTCGGAGGACGATCCCGAGACCCCCGACTACGACGCCGAGCCGTCCCCACAGAACTTCTCGTACGGCGAGGCCGGTCCGCCCGACGGGGACACCGACGCCGCCTTCGAGGCGTCCCTGGAGGAGCCGGGTGGGCATGTTGATCCGGCGGCGGTGGAGTTCGGGCCGGAGTTCGCGCGGGCGCCGGGCGAGGAGCACGAGCACTCCTTCGCCGCGGAGTCCGCGGTGCCGGAACACGCCGAGCCCGCGAGCGCCGGTGAAGCCGGCCCGGAGCCGGCCGGCGAAGCGGTGGCGGAGTACTCGGCGGAGGACGGCGCTCCGGACGCTGCGGCGGATGGGGACGAGCGGGCGCATCCGCTGGTCGAGGAGACGATGGGGCGGCTGGGGGAGTTGCGGGACCGGCCGGTCGGGGAGCACGCGGATGTGTACGCCGACCTGCACGAGCGGTTGCAGAGCGCTCTGGTGGAGGCGGACGCCGAGCCGGGTGACCGGAACCAGACGGTCTGAGTGGCCAAGGGAGTCAAGCGGTCGCGGCTCGACGCCGAGCTGGTACGACGGGGCCTGGCCAGGTCCCGTGAGCACGCGAGCGACCTGATCGCCGCCGGCAAGGTGAAGGTCGCCGGCACCGTCGCCACGAAGCCTGCCACCGGCGTCGGGCTGGATGCGGCGATCGTCGTCGACACCTCCGGCGCCGACGATCCCGGGTACGCGAGCCGTGGCGCGCACAAACTGATCGGCGCCCTCGAGGCCTTTCCCGCCCTCCCGGTCAAGGGACGCCGGGCGCTCGACGCGGGCGCGTCCACCGGCGGTTTCACCGACGTACTGCTGCGCAACGACGCCGCGCACGTGATCGCGGTCGACGTCGGCTACGGGCAGCTGGTGTGGTCGTTGCAGACCGACGAACGCGTCACCGTGATGGACCGGACCAACGTCCGCACGCTGACCCTGGCGGACATCGGTGGTGAACCGGTTGATCTCGTCGTCTCCGACCTGAGCTTCATCTCGCTCACGCTCGTCCTGCCCGCGCTCACCGGGGTGGTGAAACCCGAGGGTGACCTGCTGCTGATGGTGAAACCGCAGTTCGAGGTCGGCAAGGAGCGGCTCGGCAAGGGCGGCGTCGTCCGCGATCCCGAGTTGCGCGCCGACGCGGTCCGCGGAGTCGCGGCCAAGGCCCAGGAGCTGGACTGGGGAACCGAGGGGGTTGCCGCCAGCCCGTTGCCTGGTCCGTCAGGAAATGTCGAATACTTCCTGTGGATACGCCGATCAGCACCGCCTCTCGATGAGACGATGCTCCAGACCGCGATCCGAAGCGGTCCGCACTGAGGAGGCAGCGTGGTTGAGCACGAGCCGCGGCGCGTGCTGCTGGTGACGCACACCGGGCGGGAGCAGGCGGTCGAGGTGGCGCGGGACGCGCACCGGCTGCTGACCGGCGCCGGTCTGCTGGTCCGGCTGCTCGCGGACGAGGCCGAGGCGCTGAAGCTCGACCCCGCGGAGCTCGTCGACGACCACGAGAAGGCGGCCCTGGACGTCGAGCTGATCATGGTGCTCGGCGGCGACGGCTCGATCCTGCGCGGTGCCGAGCTGGCCCGCCCGCACGGGACGCCGGTGCTCGGGGTCAACCTCGGCCACGTCGGGTTCCTGGCCGAGGCCGAGGTGGACGACCTGGAGCGGATCGTCCAGGTGGTGGTCGACCGCAGCTACACGGTCGAGGAGCGGATGACGCTCGCGGTCGACGTCCGGCTGGCCGGCGAGCTGCTCTTCGACACCTGGGCGCTGAACGAGGCGAGTGTCGAGAAGGCCGCCCGCGAGCGGATGCTCGAGGTGATGGTCGAGGTGGACGACCGGCCGCTGTCGCGGTGGGGCTGCGACGGGGTCGTGGTGGCCACGCCGACCGGCAGTACGGCGTACTCGTTCTCCGCCGGAGGGCCGATCGTCTGGCCGGAGGTCGAGGCGATCCTGATGGTGCCGCTGAGCGCGCACGCGCTGTTCTCCCGGCCGATCGTGGTGGCGCCGACGTCGCAGCTGTCGATCGAGCTGGTGCCGTCGTGGCACGGCCGCGGCGTGCTGTGGTGTGACGGCCGGCGGATGGTCGAGGTGCCGCCGGGCGCGGAGATCCAGGTACGCCGCGGCACGCGGCCGGTCCGGCTGGCGCGGGCGCACGAGGCGCCGTTCACCGACCGGCTGGTGGCGAAGTTCGACCTTCCCGTGCTCGGCTGGCGCGGCGCCGCCGAGCGCAAACGCAACGGCAACTCCCAAGGCAACGGACAACAGGAGACCTAGAACATGCTCTCGGAGATCCGCATCACCGGGCTGGGCGTGATCGAGGACGCCACCCTGGACCTCGATCCCGGGTTCACCGCGGTCACCGGCGAGACCGGGGCCGGCAAGACGATGGTCGTCACCGGGGTGAACATGCTGCTCGGCGGCCGCGCGGACAGCGGCCTGGTGCGGCACGGGACGCGCCGGGCCCGGGTCGAGGGCCGGGCCAGCGCCGTACCGAAGGCGATCGTGCAGCAGGCCGAGGACCGCGGCGGCGAGCTGGACGACGACGAGTTGCTGATCGCGCGCGAGCTCTCCGCCGAGGGCCGCTCGCGGGCGTTCCTCGGCGGCGCGTCCGTGCCGGTGTCGGTGCTGGGCGAGGTGTCCGGTGACCTGGTCGCGATTCACGGGCAGGCCGAGCAGTGGCGACTGCTTCAGCCGTCGCGGCAGCGCGAGACCCTCGACACCTTCGCCGGCAAGCCGGTCCTCGGGCCACTGCAGGAGTACGCCGCCGCCTACAAGCGCCACCGCGAGGTCGAGGCGGAGCTCGCTGAGCTGACGACGCGCCAGCGTGATCGCCTCGCCGAGGCGGACCTGCTGCGCTTCGGCCTGGACGAGGTCGCGAAGGCCGAGCCGCTCCCGGGCGAGGACACCGAGCTGGCGGCCGAGGAGGACCGGCTCGCCTACGCCGACGGTCTCCGGACCGCGGCCACGTCCGCGGCCGACGCGTTGGCCTCGGAGGACCTGGATTCCACCCGGCCCAGCGACGTCCTCGGGCTGCTGGCCCTGGCGAAGCAGGTGCTCGACGCGGAGCGCGAGCACGATCCCAAGCTGGCCGAGCTGGCTGATCGAGCCGGCGAACTCGGGTACCTCGCGGCCGACCTGGCCCAGGAGCTGTCGTCGTACGCCGCCGACGTCGACACGGACCCGGCCCGGCTGGCGGTCGTGAGTGAACGGCGCGCGCTGCTGACCAGCCTGGTCCGCAAGTACGGCGGCGAGCAGGGCACGGTGGACGAGGTCCTCGACTGGGCCACGCGATCAGCGACCCGCCTGGCGGAGCTGGACGGGAGCGACGAGCGGGTCGAGCACCTGACCGCTGAACTGACAGAGCTGGACGCGAAGCTCGCCGACCTCGGTCAGCAGGTCCGCACGGCCCGCATCGAGGCGGCCGGGCGGCTGGGCGTCGCAGTCTCGGACGAGCTGACCGGCCTGGCGATGCCGCACGCGAAGCTGTCGATCGAGGTGCACGAGACCACAGCGGGTCCGTACGGGATCGACGAGATCGAGTTCTGCTTCGCGGCGAACCCGGGAAGCCCGGCCAGGCCGCTGCAGAAGGCGGCGTCGGGTGGTGAGCTCTCCCGCGTGATGCTCGCGCTCGAGGTGATCCTGTCCGACACGCACCCGGTGCCGACGCTGGTGTTCGACGAGATCGACGCCGGGATCGGCGGCCGGGCCGCGGTCGAGGTCGGCAAACGGCTGGCCCGGCTGGCCGAGAAGACCCAGGTGATCGTGGTGACGCACCTGCCGCAGGTGGCCGCGTTCGCGGACCGTCATGCGGTCGTGCTGAAGAGTGACGACGGTTCGGTCACCACCAGCGGTCTGGTCGCGCTCGACGAGGACGCGCGGCTGAAGGAACTGTCCCGGATGATGGCCGGCCTGGAGAACTCCGACGCCGCCCAGGCCCACGCCGAGGAACTGCTCGCACTTGCCGCCGAGCGCCGCAAACCACGCAGGAAGGCTCGTTCCAAAGGATGATTTGACGCACAGTCACCGTTATTTCGAAGCGTGAACGAGGGCCCGCCTGGGTAAATGGAGCGGGAGGGGGCTCTTGACATGGCAGGATGAGAGCGCGATGAAACTGCCCAGCCTGCGGAGAGCACGACCTACTGAACTGCCCGGGATCGCCGGAGTGGTCCGGCTGGATCGACGTACCAAGAATCTCACCAAACGTTTGAAACCGGGCGAGATCGCGGTCATCGACCACGTCGACCTGGACCGGGTGAGCGCCGAGGCGCTGGTCGACTGCCGGGTCGCCGCCGTGGTGAACGTGGCCGACTCGATCAGCGGCCGCTACCCGAACCTCGGACCGGAGATCCTCGTCGAGGCGGGCATCCCGCTGGTCGACGGCGTCGGCCGCGAGGTGTTCTCGATCCTGCACGAGGGCGAGCGGGTCCGGCTGCACGAGGGCTGCCTTTACCGCGGCGAGGAGGTCGTCGCCAAGGGCGTCTCGCAGGACAGCGGGACGGTCGCGGAGCTGATGGACGAGGCCCGGTCCGGGCTGTCCACCCAGCTGGAGTCGTTCACGGCGAACACGCTGGAGTACCTGCGGCGCGAGCGCGACCTGCTGCTCGACGGCGTCGGCGTACCGGACATCCACACGCCGATGGACGGCAAGCACGTCCTGATCGTGGTCCGCGGGTACGACTACCGCGAGGACCTGGTCGCGCTGCGGTCGTACATCCGCGAGTACCGGCCGGTGCTGATCGGGGTCGACGGCGGCGCGGACGCGCTGGTGGAGAACGGCTACGTCCCGGACCTGATCGTCGGCGACATGGACTCGGTCAAGGACGAGACGCTGAAGAGCGGCGCCGAGGTGGTCGTGCACGCGTACCGCGACGGCCGCGCGCCCGGCTCGGAACGGCTGGAGCGGCTCGGGGTCGAGTCGATCGAGTTCCCGGCCGCCGGCACCAGCGAGGACGTCGCGATGCTGCTGGCCGACTCCAAGGGTGCCTCACTGATCGTCGCGGTCGGCACCCACAACTCGCTGGTCGAGTTTCTCGACAAGGGGCGCGCCGGGATGGCGAGCACCTTCATCACCAGGTTGCGCGTCGGTGCCAAGCTGGTGGACGCCAAGGGTGTCGGCCGGCTGTACCGCAGCCGGGTGTCCACTCTCCAGGTGGTCGCGCTGGCCGTGGCCGGCCTGTTCGCGCTGGGCATGGCGTTGGTCGCCATCGGCGCCGACGACGTGCTGTGGTCGATCCTGCGGGCGCGCTGGAGCGACTTCGTCTACTGGATCCGGGAGCTGTTCACGTGATCGACTTTCGCTACCACATCGTCTCGATCGTGGCGATCTTCTTCGCTCTGGGCGCCGGTGTGGTGCTGGGAGCCGGCCCGCTGAAGGGCACTGGCAGCGAGCTGGTCGCCAGCCAGGCCGAGCGCGACCGGCAGCAGCTCGCCGACGCCCGGGCCAAGCTGGACGAGGCGAAGGCGCTGGACAAGTACCGCGACGACTACGTCGCCAAGGTCACCGCCGGCCTGACCGACGGCAAGCTGGCCGGCAAGAAGATCGTCCTCGTCACCATGCCGAACGCCGACGGCGACCTGGCGAACCAGCTGACCGAGGAGCTGGAGACGGCCGGTGGCCAGGTCACCACGCGCGTCGCGCTGGACAGCAAGCTGTTCGACGCCGGTCAGCGCCAGCTGGTCGAGCAGTTGGTCAACGAGCTCATCAACGCCGACATCCAGATTCCCGCGGACAGTACGACGTACCAGCGGGCCGGCCTGATCCTGGCCCGCGGGCTCGCGGCCAAGGAGGAGGGCAAGGCCGCCGACCCCGAGTCGACCAAGATTCTCAGCGGCCTGACCGGGTCCAAGCTGCTGTCGCTGAAGCCGTCGCAGATCAAGGACCGGGCCAGCCTGGTCGTCGTGGTAGCCGCGAAGCCGCCGACGCCGGTGCCGGACAACTCGACGTACAACGACGCGGTGGACTTCGCCGAGGGCCTGGACCAGGGCAGCGCCGGCGCGGTGGTGGCCGGTACGCCGGTGACGGCGGAGAACGGCGGCCTGCTCAAGGCTTTGCGGAGTGACTCCGACGCCGCCAAGATCGTTTCCTCGGTGGACGTGGCCGACATCCCCGCCGGGCAGGCGACGGTCGTCTTCTCGCTGGCGGAGCAGGCGGGCGGCAAGGCGGGGCAGTACGGTGCGGTCGACGCGAAGAACGGCGTAGCGCCGTCGGACGTACAGACGAAGGACAACTGACGTGGGAATTCTGAGCGCTGCCGTCGCGGCAGCCGCCACCGCCGCGCTCGAACGCGGCGCGGCGAAACTGCCCAAGGAGAACCGCGAGCCGTTCGAGCGGACCAACCACCGCGGCGAGCCGGTGACCCTGCTCGAGGGCCCGGTCACGGTGCTCGGTGCACTCGCCGGGGTCGCGGCCTCGCCGAGGACTCCGGGCAGGGTGAAGGCGGCCGCGCTGCTCGCGGGGTCGGTGTCCGGTGCGGTCGGTGCCTACGACGACCTGCGCGGAACGACGCAGGCCAAGGGCTTCCGGGGTCACCTGACCGCGTTGCGGCGCGGCGAGGTGACCAGCGGTGCGGTGAAGATCCTCGGTGTCGGTGCCGCCGGCCTGGTGGCCGCCGCGATGCTGCCGCGGAAGTCGTCCGGGGTGCGGGCGATCGCCGGGATCGTTGCCGACGGCGCCTTGATCGCCGGGACGGCGAACCTGACCAATCTGCTCGACCTGCGCCCGGGACGCGCGCTGAAGGCGGTCACCGCGGTCAACGCGCCGCTCGCGGTCGTCAACGGCCCGGCCGGCGCGGTGGCCGGTGCGGCCGCGGCCGCCGCGCCGTCCGACCTGGGCGAGCGATCGATGCTGGGTGACTGCGGTGCGAACGGCCTGGGCGCGATCACCGGTACGGCGCTCGCCGCCTCGCTGCCGCGTCCGTTGAAGGTGCTGGCGCTGGGCGCGGTCGTGGCGTTGAACCTGGCCAGCGAGAAGGTCAGCTTCACCAAGGTGATCGCGGGGACGCCGGTGCTGGACAAGATCGACCAGTGGGGCCGTAGGCCGAGGTGAGTACGGACGGCCCGGGCGCGCAGCGCCCGGCCGGCGCCGGGGGTGGCGGCTCAGGCACCGGCGCACGCATCGCGCAGGCCGCGTTGATCGTTGCCGTGGTCACCGTGCTGGCCCGGGTCGTCGGCTTCGGCCGGTGGCTGGTCTTCTCGAAGACCGTCGGTGCCGGTTGTCTCGCCGAGGCGTACGCGACCGCGAACCAGTTGCCGAACATCCTCTTCGAGGTCGTCGCCGGCGGGGCGCTGGCGGGCGCGGTCATCCCGGTGCTGGCCGGCCCGGTGGCCCGCGATGACCGGGCCGCACAGGGACGCATCATCGGTGCGCTGCTCACCTGGTCGTTCGTGCTGCTGGCGCCGTTCGCCCTGCTGACCTGGATTCTCGCGTCCACCTACACCGACGCGATGCTGGATCCGGGGCCGGAGTGCAGCGGTTCGGCGGCGACCGCGACCCGCATGCTGGCGATCTTCGTGCCGCAGGTGTTCGGCTACGCGCTCGCAGTGATCGCCGCCGCCGTACTGCAGTCGCACAAGCGGTTCGCGGCCGGTGCGCTGGCGCCACTGATCTCCAGTCTCGTTGTCGTGGCCACCTATCTCGCCTTCGCCGCTTCGGCGCCCGAGGCCGACGTGGCGTCGCGTGGGGCGGCCGACCTGCTGGCCTGGGGTACGACGGCCGGTGTGGCCGCGCTCGCGCTCACCGTGCTCATCCCGATGCTGGTCCTGCGTTTGCCGATCAAGCTCACGCTCCGACTCGACCCTGGTGTCGGTCCGGTACTGCGCAGGCTCGCGCTGGCCGGTCTCGCCGTACTGATCGCTCAGCAACTCACCTTCGTGGTCACGACCTATCTGGCCAACCACAGAGGCGTTGCAGGCAGCATCGCGGTCTACACCTGGGCCAACGCCGTCTACCTGCTGCCGTACGCAGTACTCGCCGTGCCGATCACCACCGCAGTGTTTCCGCGGCTCGCGGCGGCGTACGAGTCAGGTGAGCGGTTCGACTTCTACGCGGCCGCGTCGACCCGGGCAGTCATGGTGGCCGGCGGTGCCGGCGCCGCGCTGCTGGTGGGTACGGCGGTCCCGGTCGCCCGGACCTTCGCGTACGACGACGGCGCGGTGCAGGAGCCGAGAGCGACCTCTTTGGCCGATGCGCTGTTCGCGTTCGCGCCCGCCGCTCTCGGGTTCGCGGTTCTGATGCATGTGGGCCGGGTGCTGTACGCGCGGCACGCGGGCCGTCAGGTCGCAGTGGTGACCTCGGCGGCCTGGGTGCTGGTCGCGGTCGCGGGGGTCGTGCTGACCGCCGAGTGGGATGCCGTGCCGGCGTTGGCGGCGGCGATGTCCGTCGGGATGGTTCTCGGCGCGCTCGTCCTGCTGCTGGTGCTGCGCAAAGAGGCCGGTCCAGGTGTGCTGGCCGGTCTTCCTCGTGCCACGCTTGCTGCATTGGCCGGCGCAGTGCTGGCCGGTGCCGCGGGCTGGGCAGTGTCGCTGCCCGCCGGTGACGCCGGAGTCGGTAGTGCGGTCGTGTTCTCGGTGTTGTCCGGGCTGGCCGTTGTTGTCGTGTACGCCGCAGTCGTGGTGGCACTGGATCGCGGGGATGCTCGCGCACTATTGCGTCGAGGGGTGCCCAACACCGTGGAGGAGACGCCATGAGGATCGGCCTGCTGCTCGCGGAGTCGAGGGGCGGGATCGGGCAGCACGTCGCCTCCCTGGTGCCGCGGTTCCTGAACGCCGGACACGAGGTGGTGGTGTGCGCACCGCCCGGTACGGCCGAGCACTTCGACTTCGCCGACGCGACTGTTGTCACGCAGGCGAGTGCGTTGCGTGGGGTCGACGTGGTGCATGCCCACGGCTACCGCGCCGCAATGACCGCTCTTCGGGACAGGTCGCGTCTCCGGCCGCTAGTGGTCAGCTGGCACAACGCGGTGATCGCTCCCGGGCCGCGAGGGCTCGTGATGAGGCTCGGACAGCGAATGGTGGCCAGGGGAGCGGACCTGACCCTGGGCGCCTCCAGCGACCTCGTAGACCTCGCGAAGAGCCTCGGTGCCCGGCAGGCCCGGCTAGCTCCCGTAGCGGCTCCAGCGGTGCCTCAGGCCCGCTCACCGCGCCATGAGGTCCGTCAGTCGCTCGGTCTCGACGAGGAGGCGCTCGTGCTGACCGTGGGCCGGCTGGCTCCGCAGAAGGACTATCCGACGCTACTGTCCGTGGCGGCGTCGGTGCGCGAGTCCAACCCCGACGTGGTCTTCGCCGTCGTCGGCGACGGCCCGCTGCGGGACAACCTCCAGGCGCGGATCGACGCGGGACACCTCCCGGTGCGCCTGCTCGGTCACCGCAACGACGTCGCGGACCTCTTGGGGGCGGCCGACGTGTTCCTGCTCACCTCCCACTGGGAGGCTCGGGCTCTGGTCATCCAGGAGGCGCTGCAGGTCGGCGTTCCCGTGGTCGCCACGGCGGTCGGCGGCGTCCCCGAGCTGGTGGGGGACAGCGCCGTACTGGCGTTCCCGGGAGACGCCGACGGGCTGGCCGACGGCGTAAGGGGGGTGCTCGCGGAGCCCGAGACGGCGAACGCTATGCGGACGCGCGGACGCGAGCTGGCCGCCAGATGGCCGGACGAGGACGCGGTGGCGAAGAATCTGCTCGACATCTACGCGGGTCTCGTCGCGACCACCGCTTGACAAGAGGTAGGCTGAAGGCCCGTGGACAGGGCTTCGAACTCCCAGCAGACCAAGCACGTATTCGTCACCGGTGGCGTGGCATCCAGTCTCGGCAAGGGGCTGACAGCGTCCAGCCTCGGCAGTCTGCTGACGGCACGGGGCATCCGGGTCACCATGCAGAAGCTGGATCCGTACCTCAACGTGGATCCCGGCACCATGAACCCGTTCCAGCACGGCGAGGTGTTCGTCACCAACGACGGCGCCGAGACCGACCTGGACATCGGCCACTACGAGCGGTTCCTCGACCGCGACCTGTCGGCGGTCGCCAACGTGACCACCGGGCAGATCTACTCGAGCGTGATCGCCAAGGAGCGCCGCGGCGAGTACCTGGGCGACACCGTCCAGGTGATCCCGCACATCACCAACGAGATCAAGGAACGGATGCTGGCGATGGCCGGCCCCGACGTCGACGTCGTCCTGCACGAGATCGGCGGCACGGTCGGCGACATCGAGTCGCTGCCGTTCCTGGAGGCGGCCCGCCAGGTCCGGCACGACGTCGGCCGGGACAACGTCTTCTTCCTGCACATCTCGCTGGTCCCGTACCTCGCCCCGAGCGGCGAGCTGAAGACCAAGCCGACCCAGCACTCGGTCGCCGCGCTGCGCTCGATCGGTATCGCCCCGGACGCCGTGGTCTGCCGGGCCGACCGGCCGATCCCGGACGGCGTGAAGCGGAAGATCTCGCTGATGTGCGACGTCGACGTGGAGGCCGTGGTCGCGGCCGTCGACTCGCCGAGCATCTACGACATCCCCAAGGTCCTGCACACCGAAGGCCTGGACGCGTACGTCGTCCGCCGGCTGAACCTGCCGTTCCGCGACGTCGACTGGACCCGCTGGGACGAGTTGCTGCGGGTCGTGCACCACCCGAAGGACCAGGTCACGGTCGCGCTGGTCGGCAAGTACATCGACCTGCCGGACGCGTACCTGTCCGTCGCGGAGGCGCTGCGGGCCGGCGGGTTCGACAACGACGCCAAGGTGAACCTGCGCTGGATCGCGTCCGACGAGTGCGCGACCCCCGAGGCGGCCGCGCGGCTGCTCGGGGACGTGGACGCGGTCTGCATCCCGGGCGGGTTCGGAATCCGCGGGATCGAGGGCAAGATCGGCGCGATCCGGTTCGCCCGCGAGCAGGGCATCCCGATCCTCGGGCTGTGCCTCGGCCTGCAGTGCATGGTGATCGAGGTCGCCCGCGACCTGGCCGGCCTGGACGACGCGAACTCCAGCGAGTTCGACCCGGACGCGGAGCAGCCGGTGATCGCGACGATGGAGGAGCAGAAGCACATCGTGTCCGGCTCCGGGGACCTCGGCGGCACCATGCGCCTCGGCCTCTACCCGGCGAACCTGGCCGACGGCTCGATCGTGCGCGAGCTGTACGGCGCCCCGTCGGTGCAGGAGCGCCACCGGCACCGCTACGAGGTGAACAACGCCTACCGCGACAAGCTGGAGACGGCCGGCCTGGTGTTCAGCGGGCTGTCGCCGGACAACGAGCTGGTCGAGTTCATCGAGCTCGACAAGGCACAGCACCCGTACTTCGTTGCCACCCAGGCCCATCCGGAGCTGCGGTCCCGGCCGACCAAGCCGCACCCGCTGTTCTCCGGCCTGATCGCGGCCGCGCTCATCCGCCAGCGCGAGTCACGGTTGCCGGTCGAGGAGCCGGCGGCGGCGAAGAAGTCCGCCGCGAAGCCCAAGGCCGAAGCGGTCAAGACTCGATGAAGGATCACCCCGAGCTGCGGTTCGGTGCCGGTCTGGCCGACGTACCGGAGCGGTGGCCGGTGTCCTCCTCCGAGGTGGTGCACGAGACCGGCCGGGTGATCTCGGTACGGCGTGACCACATCGAGCCACCGGGGCGCGACGGATTCGTCCGCGACGTCGTCGTACATCCGGGTGCGGTCGGAGTGGTCGCGCTGGACGCGGCGAACCGGATGCTCCTGGTCCGGCAGTACCGGCACCCGGTCGGCTACCGCCTGCTCGAGCCGCCGGCCGGACTGCTCGACGTCGAAGGGGAGCAGTACCGCCTGGGCGGCGAACGTGAGCTCTGGGAAGAGACCGGCACCAAGGCGGCCGACTGGCGCGTCCTGGTCGACGCGTTCACCTCGCCGGGGCTCACCGACGAGGCGGTCCGCATCTTCCTGGCCCGCGACCTGTCCCCGGCCGACGAGGCCTACGACCGGCTGCACGAGGAGGCCGACATGGAAACCGTGTGGGCTCCGCTGGTGGACGTCGCCGGCGCCGTTCTCGCCGGCCACCTGCACAACCCGATCCTGGTGATGGGCGCGCTGGCCGCCTGGACCGCACTGAACGGCCCCGGCTTCGACCAGCTGCGCCCTGCCGACTCCCCCTGGCCCGCCAAGGACCGCTGATCTCCGCCGCCTTCCGGAACCCGGCTGCCACCAGGTGCTCATTCGTCTCCGGAAAGCCGTGGCTGTCAGGGCAGCGCCACGCCGACGGGTTCGCCGCCGTCCTCGGCCAGCTTGCCGGCGACCAGGCGGGCGTTGGCGACGAACTCGTCGTGGGGGATCCTGGGCAACATGTCGTCCCAGGCGGCGATCATGGCACCGCGGAGTTGCATCATCCCGAGCGGACGCGCGAGGAACCACAGGTGGAAGTGCTCGCCCCCGTCACCCCACCGATTGAAGTGCGTCCGTGCCACGCCGTCGATCGCGCGGATGGCGCCGGCGACGCGCTGGATCATCGGGCCGAGGGTCCTGGTGAGCTCGGGCGGCAGGTTGTCGAGGCGGTAGTGCTCGCGGGGCTCGAGGATCGCAACCATCGGCAGACCGCTGGGAGCGAGCCCGGCCTTGAGGAGCCACTGGTCGTCCCGCCAGATCACCATCCGCTCCGGCTCGGCACATGTCGTACACGGCTCTCCGCCCGGCTCGCCGCGGCGGGGCGGTTCGGGCAGGATCGGCTCGTCCAGCGGGACCACCTGGACATCCCCTTCGAACGGGAAGAACGGCCGACCGATCAACGGCTCGGGCGACACGCGTTCGCCGTACGGCAGTCTGCGGTGATACTCCGACGGAAGCTCACTCATGCGCCGCACTCTGCCGACAATGGACGTCATGGACAAGCCGGAGTTGGCCGAGCTGCTGGAGCTGGAACCGCACCCCGAAGGGGGCTGGTATCGCGAGACCTGGCGGTCGGACGTCGAGATCGCGCCCGAGGGGTACGACGGGACGCGGGCCAGCGCGACCGCGATCTACTTCCTGCTCGCGCCGGGGGAGGAGTCCCGCTCGCATCGGGTGCGCTCGGCCGAGGTGTGGCTGTGGCACTCCGGCGGGCCACTCACCCTCGAGTACGGCGACGAGTCGGTGACGCTGGGGCCGGACGTGGCCGCGGGCCAGCACCCGCAGGTTGTCGTACCCGCGGGTGCGTGGCAGTCGGCGAGGCCGGCCGCGGATCAGCCGGTACTGGTGTCGTGCATCGTCTCCCCGGGGTTCGACTTCGCCGACTTCAGCATGCGCTAAATCTGCGGAACGACGCCCTCGCCCGCGGTCACCTCCGGCAGGTGCTCACGGATCATGTACCCGCCGGCACAGGCGATCCAGACCGCCGACACCAGCAACGGGATGCCGGTCATCAGGAAGCCGCCGGCGACCCACGCGCCCGAGGTGGCGAACACGCCGAAGGCACCGGCGAACGACACCACGGCGGCCAGCAGCGCCAGGTAGCCGAGCCAGTTCGGCATCATCCGGGTGCGCAGTACGCCGATCCCGGCCGCGGCCAGCGGCAGGGTGGCGGCGAACCCGATCATCGTCGTCATCACCGCGGTCGCCTCGTACAGCATCGTGGTCAGCCCGGCGTCGCGGCCGTCGATACCGTAGGCGGTCGCCGCGGTCAGGGCGGCGTTCACGAAGATCGCACCACCCACCAGCACCGAGCCGGCCAGCAGGGCCAGGTGGACGTCGGTGCGCTCGTCCCGCTCCCGCATCGCCTCGGCGAACGCCGACGCGAACCAGATCACCAACCCGGCCGCCGCGGCCCACATCAGTGCGCTGGTCAGGATCATGGCGCGGTTGTCGGTCAGCCAGGCCGTGATCGCGGTGGCCGACTCGTCGACCGTCGGTGGGTTGCCGGGCAGGAACCTGCCCAGGAGTGCCAGGACGACGAAGGCCAGCCCGGCTAAGCCGCCCCAACGCAACTCGTGTCGCTCGGTCATGGGGAAACACCTCCAGTGCGCGCACCGCGAAATGGTGCGTCTACTGCTGATGTTCCTCCGCTGCCGCCGGTCGTCAAGAGGGTCCGTCCGGCGAACAGGCGCCCCGCCGGACGGACCCGTCACGACCTACTGGAGAACGGTTGCCAGCGCCTCGTACCCGGGCAGCAGGTCAATCCCTTCGCGGCCGAGCTGCTGGACCGCGACGTGGTCCGCGCCGGCCTCCAGGTGGGCGTTCAGCCCCTCGGCGATCTCCACCGCCGAGCCGTGCAGCACGAGCGCGTCGAGCAGCTTGTCGCTGCCGCCGTCGTCGAGGTCGTTCTCGGTGAAGCCGAGCCGCTTCAGGTTCGACCGGTAGTTGCTCAGCCGCAGGTACGACGCCAGGTAGTCGCGACCCGTCGTCCGGGCGATCTCGACGTCGGTCTCGAGCACCACCTTCTGCTCCGGAGCGAGCAACACACCGCCGCCGAGGGTACGACGCGCCTCGCGGGTGTGCTCCGGTGTCGTCAGGTAAGGCAGCGCGCCCGCCGTCCGGCTCCCGGCGACCTGCAGCACCTTCGGGCCGAGCGCCGCCAGCGCCCGCCGGTCGGCCGGCACCTTGGCGTCGTCGAGCTCGTCCAGGTAGCCGACGATCGTCGCGTACGGCGACGTGTACTCGCCGGTGCGTTCCGGGTGACCGATGCCGACTCCGAGCAGGAACCGGCCCGGGTGCTCCTCCTCCAGCCGGTGGTACGACGCCGCCACGTCGGCCGCCGGCGACTTCCACATGTTCACGATGCTGGTGCCGACGGCAACGGACTTCGTTGATGCCAGCAACACCTCCGCGTCGCGCAGGCAGGCGTCCGGGGAGGCGCCCAGCCAGAGTGCGCCGTAGCCGGCCCGCTCCAGCCCGGCCGCCAGTTCCGGTCCCCAGTGCTGCGGCCCGTGCCAGACCCCGAAGCGTCCAAGTTCCACCGCCACGCGTACTCCTCTCGTCGAACCGTTCTCAGGCTGCAACCGGGAGCGGGCGGGCTCCATTCCGTGCTCCATTCCGTGCTCCATTCCGTGCTCCGGTAAGCATCCCTGACGTCCTGGAGGAACCGTCAATGATGCTCGCCCGCGCAACCAGTATGTGAACCTAGAGGAGCGCGGCGATCTCCGGAACGCGGCGTCGCAGATCGGCCAGCCGGCGCTCGGTGCGTTCGGGTTCGCCGACGGTCGCGAGGTTGAGCATGCCGGCGTCCCCGGCCTGCCGGCCGGCGCGGATGACGCGCGCCGAGCGCCGTGCCCGGTCCGGGGCGCCCTCCAGGATCTGCAACGGCGTGAACGCGTCGCCGTACGCCGAGGCCATCAGCCGCAGCCGGGCGGCCTGGTAGGCGGGATCCATCGGGATCGCCAGCGGCGCCGTGTTCCAGGCGGAGAAGGCGAGGTCGTCGAGTGGCACTCCCGGCCCGGCAAGGTCCCAGTCGATCACGCCGCTGAACCCGGCCTCGGTGCCGATCCAGTTGTAGTAGCCGTAGTCGTGCATGCAGATGATCTGCCCGGCCGCGAGTTCGCCGCGGCCGGCCCGCCAGACGAGCTCGCCCTCGGGCCGGTACGACGCGACGACGCGGTGGTACTCCGCCAGCCAGCGCATAGCGTCCGCCAGCACGTCGTCCGGAACCTCCGGGCCGTACGCCGTACCGGGGAGGTAATCGAGAATCTCGCGTCCGCGGTCGTCGTAGCCGTGCACCCGGGGGACGCCGGCCAGGCCGGCGTCGGCGAGGTAGTTGAGCAGTGCATGAACGGCCGGCGTCCACGGGCCGGTGGTGCGCCGTACGGTGTCGCCGACGCGGACGGCGCCGCCGACGTTCCCGCCCTGGAGAGCGATCTCCTCGTCCATGTCAGAACCTTCCGGTCGCGTTTCGATCAGGGGTACCGAAAAGCACCGAAGCCGGGGACTTCGGTGCAGTGCAAAACTGGCGTGAAGAGAGAAATGGAGATTGCGTCAAGATTGCGCAAAGCCTGCGGGGCAAGGGATTCCGGTGTGAACGTCACGGGTTGCCACGGCGTCGTACAAGAGTGTAACCGAACCGCCGGGGTTCGGTTCCGCGAGTCTCCACCGGATAGGACCATCCGATCAGGTGGTATGAACCCCGCGGGCTTACACTCGGCAGCGACCTGGCAGCACACCCCTCACCGCCGGGCCGCGGACACAACGACGTGGGCCGCACACCTGGAATGTGAAAGAAGGGCGAGTTGTGAAGGTCGGAGTTCCGAAGGAAGTCAAGAACCACGAGTACCGGGTGGCGATCACGCCGTCCGGGGTGCACGAGTTCGTGCGCAACGGGCACGAGGTTCTGATCGAGCAGGGTGCGGGGACCGGTTCGCTGATCCCCGATGACGAGTTCGTCGCGGCCGGGGCACGGATCGTGCCGGTGGCGGACGACGTCTGGGCGGACGCGGAGCTGGTGCTCAAGGTGAAGGAGCCGGTGGCCGAGGAGTACCACCGGATGCGGCGGGACCAGGTGCTGTTCACCTACCTGCACCTGGCCGCGAGCAGCGACTGCACCGACGCGCTGCTGAAGTCCGGCATCACCGGGATCGCGTACGAGACGGTTCAGCTTCCCGACGGTTCGCTGCCGCTGCTGGCGCCGATGAGCGAGGTGGCCGGCCGGCTCGCCCCGCAGGCCGGCGCCTACCACCTGATGCGCAGCGGTGGCGGCCGCGGCGTCCTGATGGGCGGCGTCTCCGGGGTGCATCCGGCTCGCGTGGTGATCATCGGCGCGGGTGTCGCCGGGATGAACGCGGCCGCGATCGCGCTCGGCATGCAGGCGCAGGTCCAGTTGTTCGACCGCAACATCGCCCGGCTGCGCGAGGCCGACCGCATCTACCAGGGTCACCTGCTGACGATCGCCGCGAATTCGTTCGAGATCGAGCGCGCGGTGCTCGAGGCCGACCTGGTGATCGGCGCGGTCCTGGTGCCGGGGGCGAAGGCGCCGAAGATCGTCACCAACGAGATGGTCCGGCGGATGAAGCCGGGCAGCGTGCTCTGCGACATCGCGATCGACCAGGGCGGCTGCTTCGAGGACTCGCGACCGACCACGCACGCCGACCCGGTGTACCAGGTGCACAACTCGTTGTTCTACTGCGTCGCGAACATGCCCGGCGCCGTGCCGAACACGTCGACGTACGCGCTCACCAACGTGACGCTGCCGTACGCGATCGAGCTGGCGAACCTGGGCTGGCGGGAGGCGATGAAGCAGGACCACAGCCTCGCGCTCGGCCTGAACACCTTCGAGGGGCACGTCACCTACGGACCGGTCGCCGAGGCCCACGACGTGTCCCAGCTGAAGCTCGACGAGGTGCTGGTCTGAGCATCCCCCGCGCAATTGGTGCGTACCTCGACCACCTGACCGTCGAGCGCGGCCTGGCTGCGAACACCTTGGCGTCGTACCGGCGGGACCTGCGCCGGTACGACGGCTACCTCCGGGCCGCCGGGATCTCCTCGCTGGGGAGCATCTCGGAGGCCGTGGTCAGTGATTTCCTGATGCGGTTGCGGGAAGGCGACGCGGACCACCCGCCGCTGACCGCGTCGTCGGCCGGGCGGACCGTGGTCGCGGTCCGGGGATTCCACAAGTTCTGCCTGCGTGAGGGCCTGACCGCGGTCGATCCGGCGGCGGCCGTGAAACCGCCGGCGCCGCCGCAACGGTTGCCCAAGGCCCTTTCCGTGGACGAGGTCTCGCGGATCCTCGGCGCGGCCGCGGGTGCCGAGGCGGAGCCGGCCGTGCTCGCGACCCGGGACGCGGCTCTGCTGGAGTTCCTCTACGGCACGGGCGCGCGCATCTCCGAGGCGGTCGGGCTCGACGTGGACGACATCGACCTCGACGCCGGCGCGGTGCTGCTGCGCGGCAAGGGCAGCAAGGAACGCGTCGTCCCGGTCGGGTCCTATGCCCGGGACGCGGTGGCGGCGTACCAGGTCCGCGGCCGGCCGGACCTCGTCAGCCGGGGCCGCGGCACCCCGGCGCTGTTCCTCAACGCCCGTGGCGGCCGGCTCTCGCGGCAGAGCGCCTGGACGGTACTGCGACGTGCCGCCCAGCGCGCCGGGATCGCCAAGGAGATCTCCCCGCACACCCTCCGCCACTCCTTCGCCACCCACCTCCTCGACGGCGGCGCCGACGTCCGCGTGGTCCAGGAACTGCTCGGCCACGCGTCGGTGACCACGACCCAGGTCTACACCCTCGTCACCGTCGACAAGCTCCGCGAGGTCTACGCGACCGCACATCCCCGCGCGCTGTCGTCCTGAGTCCCGGTGCGGGCCGATCATGGACGGTGTGCGATCATCTGGTTACGGTTGGTCATCCGGAGGCGGTGATCGACCGGGTCCGGAGCTTTGTCGACAAACCACCCGACCCCGGTGCGGAGTGGCTGGTTGAGAGTGCTTGAATGCACGCTTACAGTCGCTGGGATCGCCCGTATCGGTTGAAAGGTTTGACGAGTCATGAACGAGTCGACATTCCCGGGCACCGAGCAGTTCCCGTCGCCGGCCCAACCGATCGCGCCGACGGTCACCCAGCCTGCCGCGCACCCGCGACCGCAGGCGCAGCCGCAGCGGAACCTGACCCCACCCGACAACTATGCGGAGATGCCCCGGCCGACGGCCAAGCTCACCGCGGAGGACATCGCACCTGTGAATGACGCGCACGGCCCGAGGAGCAAGATCGGGCCGACCGGCCGTCCGGTTCCGGACCTGCCGGAGCCCCAGCCGCCGGCCAGGACAGGGCCCGCCCAGGTGATCTCGATGTGCAACCAGAAGGGTGGCGTCGGCAAGACCACCACCACGATCAACCTCGGCGCGGCGATCGCCGAGACCGGTCGCAAGGTGCTGCTGATCGACTTCGACCCGCAGGGTTCGGCGTCGATCGGTCTCGGCGTGCAGCCGCATGACCTGGACCTCTCGGTCTACAACCTGCTGATGCAGCGCGACATCACCGCCGACGAGGTGATCCGGGCGACCAACGTGCCGAACCTGGACCTCCTGCCGGCCAACATCGACCTGTCGGCCGCCGAGGTCCAGCTCGTCCAGGAGGTCGCCCGCGAGTACACCCTGCAGCGGGTGCTCGAACCGATCGTCCCGAACTACGACGTGATCCTGATCGACTGCGCGCCGTCGCTCGGCCTGCTCACCGTGAACGCACTGACCGCGTCCAACGGCATCGTCGTACCGCTGGAGTGCGAGTTCTTCGCGCTCCGCGGGCTGGCGATGCTGACCGACACGATCGGCAAGGTGCAGGACCGGCTGAACCCGAAGCTCGAGATCGTCGGCATCCTCGGCACCATGTTCGACGGGCGGACCACGCACGCCCGGGAGGTGCTCGACCGCGTCGTCCAGGCCTTCGACGAGCGCGTTTTCCACACCGTCATCCGGCGTACCGTCAAGTTCCCCGAGACCACGGTCGTCGGTGAACCGATCACGACGTACGCGCCATCGTCCCAAGCGGCTACCCAGTACCGCGACCTTGCCAAGGAGGTGCTGGCGCGTTGTCCCGCCGGGTGAGCCTGCCAGGTGCCAGTGAACTCTTCGGGGGTGCGGCACCGAAGCAGACCAGACCCGAGAAGCGCACCACCACCGACGGACCGTCGACCGGGGTTCGATCCCGCACGGCCGTTGTCGACGACCGCAAGTCCAGCGGTCGGATCCGGCACGACACGAAGATCACCGTGTACGTGACGGAGGAGGAGCTGCTCGGCCTGGAACAGACCAGACTCGCGCTGCGCGCCGAGCACGGCCTGACCGCCGACCGCGGCCGGATCGTCCGCGAGGCGATCGACGTCCTGCTGGCGGACTTCGTCGACCACGGCCCGGACTCGGTGCTGGTACGGCGGCTCAAGGCCTCGGAATGAGCTCCTCGGACTCGCTGCCCCTCGACCTCTCGGCCGGTCCGTCGGCCGACGGCGTACCGACGGTTGCCGAAGGCAAGGGGTTCAGTGTCCACCTGGTCAACTTCGAGGGGCCGTTCGACCTGCTGCTGCAGCTGATCAGCAAGCACAAGCTCGACATCACCGAGATCGCGCTGTCGCAGGTCACCGACGACTTCATCGCGCACATCAAGGCGCTCGGGTCCGAGTGGGACCTCGACCAGACGTCGGAGTTCCTGCTGATCGCGGCCACGCTGCTCGACCTGAAGGCGGCCCGGCTGCTGCCGAAGGGCGAGGTCGAGGACTCCGAGGACCTGGCGCTGCTCGAGGCGCGGGACCTGCTGTTCGCGCGGCTGCTGCAGTACCGGGCGTTCAAGCAGATCGCGTCGCTGATGCAGGAGCGGATGGCGGCCGAGTCCAAGCGGTTCCCGCGGGCGGTCGGGATGGAGCCGCGGTTCGCGGAGTTGCTGCCGGAGGTGCTGCTCGGGATCGACCCGGCCGGGCTCGCGGCCCTGGCGGCACGTGCGCTGGCGCCGAAGACCGACGTACCCGAGGGCGTGTCGCTGGCGCACCTGCACGCGCCGGCGGTCACGGTCCGCGAGCAGGCGGTCGTGATCGTCGACCGGTTGCGGCGGCAGCGCAGTACGACGTTCCGCGCGCTGGTGTCGGACTCGCCGGACACCGTGACGACCGTGTGCCGGTTCCTGGCGTTGCTCGAGCTGTTCCGGGAGGCGGCGGTGTCGTTCGAGCAGGTGACGCCGCTGGGGGAGCTGACCATCCGGTGGACCGGCTCCGACGAAGGCGAGATCGACGTTTCGGACGAGTTCGACGAGGTCGCGAAACCCGAGGCCGAGGACGGTGAGGCACCCGAGGTCCCCGGCGAGGTTGATTTCCTCGAACCCGGTGAGAGCCTGACCGAAGACGACAATCCCGAGGACACCGCCCAGCCCTCCGAAGGACCCGACGAGACGGTGAACCAGTGACCGACCACCCCACCCCCGACGAACCCTACGGAAGCTTCGTGGACCCCGGCGCCGAAGAACCCCCGGCAGGTGACACCACGCCGAACGCCGAGCCGAGGGCTGCCGGGGTCGCCGACCCGGCTACGGACGCTGCCGAGTCCCCCGAACCGGCGGACGCCGAGTCGACGGGACTCGATACGGAGGACCACGTGCCGCCGGGGCAGACTGCGGTGCCGATGGCGGACGAAGGTGTTGTCGACGACGAGACGATGCGGCGGGCGATCGAGGCGATTCTGATGGTGACGGACGAGCCGTTGCCGGTGCTGACGTTGGCTCGTGCGGTCGGGCGGCCGACGGGCGACGTGTCGGCGGCGTTGCTGACGCTGGCCGACGAGTACACCGAGCAGGGGCGTGGGTTCGACCTGCGTGAGGTGGGTGGCGGCTGGCGGTACTACACCCGCGTTGAGGCGGCGCCGTACGTGGAGAGGTTCGTGCTCGACGGGCAGCAGGCGCGGCTGACGCAGGCCGCGCTGGAGACGCTCGCCGTGGTCGCGTACAAGCAGCCGGTCAGCCGGGCGCGTGTCTCCGCGATCCGCGGCGTGAACGTCGACGGCGTGATGCGCACGCTGATCGCCCGCGGTCTGGTCGAGGAGGCCGGCGCGGACACCGAGTCGCAGGCGACGCTCTACCGCACCACGTCGTACTTCCTGGAGCGGATGGGCATGCAGTCCCTCGACGACCTGCCCGAGCTCGCGCCGTACCTCCCGGAGATGGACGACATCGAGGAGGAACTCGCCGCCCAGACCCTTCCGCCGACGACCTCCGAGGACAGTACGACGTCCGCGGACGAGCCCGCCGCCGACGACACCGGCATCGACGGCGACCTGACGACCGATGAGCCCGTCGAACTGGACGTCGACCACGAGCCGGGCGAGCTCGAACCGTCCGAGGAGTTCGGATCCACCGCCGACGATCCGGCCGAGGAGCAGACGTCAGGCGAGGGCAACGACGACGCCGGCGCGGACCAGGCGGACGCTCTCCCAGCGAGCAGCACCGGCATCGACGGCGATCTGACCACCGACGAGCCGGTGGACCTGGACGTCGCGCAGGAGCCGGGTGAGCTCCAGCCGTCCGACGAGTTCGGGAGCGCGGACGCAGCGAGGCCCCAGGGTGCTGCGGGTGGGTCCGGGAACGCGGATCCCGCCAGGAGCGCGGATCCGGCGGACGGGTCCACAGGCACGGACGGCGGAGGTGACGCCGCCGCCCGGGAGGGTGCGGGGGTTGGCTCTGCTGGGGACGGTTCCCGGGATGGGTGACGGGATCCGCCTGCAGAAGGTGCTGGCTCAGGCGGGGGTGGCCAGCCGGCGGAACGCGGAGATCCTGATCGAGCAAGGTCGGGTCGAGGTGGACGGCGCGGTGGTGACCGAGTTCGGGTTGCGGGTGGATCCGGCGGTGTCGGTGATCCGGGTCGACGGTGAACGGATCCCGCCGACCGGCGCGCACGTGTACCTGGTGCTCAACAAACCCCGCGGCGTCGTCACGACGATGTCCGACCCGCAGGGCCGCCCGTGCATCGCGGACTACGTCCAGGACCGCCAGGAGCGGCTGTTCCACATCGGCCGCCTGGACACCGATACCGAGGGCCTGCTGCTGCTCACCAACCACGGCGAGTTCGCGCACCGGCTCACGCACCCGTCGTACGAGGTCTCCAAGACGTACGTCGCCGAAGTCGAAGGCAACGTGAAACCGGCGCTCCTGCGCAGCCTTCTCGACGGCATCGAGCTCGACGACGGCCCGGCCCGGGCGGACACTGTCAAGGTGGTCTCCAGCATCCGCGGCCGCACCCTGATCCAGATCAGCCTGCACGAGGGCCGCAACCGGATCGTCCGCCGGATGTTCGACGCGATCGGCCACCCGGTCAAACGCCTCACCCGCACCGCCATCGGCCCGGTCCGCCGCGGCAACCTGCACACCGGCGAACTCCGCGACCTGGACCAGAAGGAACTCGGCCAGCTCCTCGACCTCGTCGACCTCTGAGAACGTCACTCGCCGGACAGTCCGTCCACAGCAGGCTCAGGTGGTGGCCTACCGCTGCCGGAGGGTCTGCCTGAAGAACGTGCGGACGAGGCGGCGGGTGGTGGTGACGCCGCACGGCGTCGTGCCGATGAGTTGTGCGCGCGCCTCGGGATGACCAGGCCGGCCGACTGGAATTGGGCGTGAGGGCGGCGTAGTCGGTGAAAATCCAGTGGTCGGCGTCGGGGAGTTCGACGCGCCGGACGGGCCCGCCGTGCGACATCATGGCCGCACAGGTCCGGTCGAAGCGGGCGTCGCGGCAGCCGTCGGTGACACCCACGTACGTCGGACGCCGGGTAGAAGATCGTGGTCAGCAGCTCGCGCGTCGTCGCACCGTTCGCACGGATCGGCGCGAGCACGGTCGACGAAGTGCCGAGTCGTCGTACCGACCCACCACCGGCCGGTCGGCCTGGGCAGGCGCAGGGTCAGCTCGCTGCGGCCGGCGTACGCGGGCACCATGCCGGCGACCACCGATGCTGCGATCGCCGTGGTGAAGGTTCGTCGCCTCATGGTGCCGACGCCGGCAGCCGTCATCGGCGACGTCACTACTGTCGGGCGGACCTCCACCCGCAGTGCCACCCACCGGTCTGACCCCTGTCGGCTCCTGCATGGTTGACATCAAAGGGGTAACGCCGGGAAACGGCGCGCCTGGGACATGGCCCGGTTGTCGGAACCGCCACGTAGTGTGGGTGTGTGAACCGGCGAATCTTCGGTCTGGAGAACGAGTACGGCGTCACGTGTACCTTTCGCGGTCAGCGCCGACTGACCCCCGACGAGGTGGCGCGGTACCTGTTTCGGCGCGTCGTGTCCTGGGGGCGGAGCAGCAACGTCTTCCTCCGCAACGGGGCACGCCTCTACCTCGACGTGGGCTCCCACCCGGAGTACGCGACCGGTGAGTGTGACTCGGTCACCGACCTGATCGCGCACGACAAGGCCGGTGAGCGGATCCTCGAGGGTCTGCTCGTGGACGCGCAGAAACGGCTGCACGACGAGGGCATCTTCGGCGACGTCTACCTGTTCAAGAACAACACCGACTCGGCCGGCAACAGCTACGGCTGCCACGAGAACTACCTGGTCAGCCGGCACGGCGACTTCGCCAAGCTGGCCGACGTCCTGATCCCGTTCCTGGTCACCCGGCAGCTCATCTGCGGGGCCGGCAAGGTGCTGCAGACCCCCCGCGGCGCGGTGTACTCGGTGTCCCAGCGCGCCGAGCACATCTGGGAGGGCGTGTCGAGCGCGACCACACGGTCGCGGCCGATCATCAACACCCGGGACGAGCCGCACGCGGACGCCGAGCGGTTCCGCCGGCTGCACGTGATCGTCGGCGACTCGAACATGTCGGAGACCACGATGCTGCTCAAGGTGGCCAGCACCGACCTGGTACTGCGGATGATCGAGGCCGGCATCGTGATGCGCGACCTGACCCTGGACAACCCGATCCGGGCGATCCGGGAGATCAGCCACGACATGACCGGCCGCCGCGAGGTCCGGCTGGCCAACGGCCGGGAGGCGAGCGCCCTCGACATCCAGGGGGAGTACCTGACCAAGGCGCGCGACTTCGTCGACCGCCGCGAGCTGGGGACGCCGGCGGTCGAGCGGGCGCTGTCGCTGTGGGAGCGGACGCTGAAGGCGATCGAGTCCGGCGACCTGTCCGGGATCGAGCGAGAGATCGACTGGGTGATCAAGTACCGGCTGATCGAGCGCTACCGGCAGCAGAACAACCTCGGCCTGGCGAGCCCGCGGGTCGCCCAGCTTGACCTGGCGTACCACGACATCCACCGGCCCCGCGGTCTGTACTACCTGCTCGAGCGCAAGGGCGCGGTCACCCGGGTCGTCGACGATCTGCGGATCTTCGAGGCCAAGTCGGTGCCGCCACAGACGACCCGGGCGCGGTTGCGCGGTGAGTTCATCAAGCGCGCGCAGGAGCGCCGCCGTGACTTCACTGTCGACTGGGTACACCTCAAGCTGAACGATCAGGCCCAGCGGACGGTTCTGTGCAAGGACCCGTTCAAGTCCCACGACGAGCGGGTGGAGAAACTGATCGCCAGTATGTGAGTCGCCCGGCGGAACGGGCGGCACGGCGACCGAGATCCGGCCGGTGGCCAGGGCCGAGAAGGAGTACCTGCGCGGCAGGTCGCGCTCGGCGGCGTCACGTCGACCCGTGTGCTCCCGACGTACCGGCTGGACGCGCTGTCGCGGCAGGATCGGGCGCCGGACAACGCTGTCGGCTTCTGAGCGCTGTGACCGTACGTGGTGTGATTCAACGGTGACGCAGGCGGACAGTGGTGTTGTTGGGCGTGCAGGCTAGGGTGGGCGCGTTGTTGACCGTGAGTCGAGCGGCGCGGACCGCGCCGGGATGTTTCGAGGTGCTCGTTCGTGCGCAAGTTGTTGAGTCTGGTCGCGATGGCGGCGCTGGGTTCCGGCCTGGTCGCCTGTGGCTCCGAGGAGCCGGAGTTCGGTGCCGGCGGGATCAAGGTGACCTCGGAGTTCGGTCAGAAGCCGACCGTCACCCATCGCGAGGGCGAACCGGAGAAGACACTGGTGACCGAGGTCCTCAAGGAGGGCGACGGGCCGGTGGTCAAGAAGGGTGAGCTGCTCACCGCGAACTACCTCGGGCAGATCTGGCGCGACGGCAAGGTCTTCGACAACTCCTACGACCGGGGCGCGCCGTCGTCGTTCCCGATCGGTGTCGGCGGCGTCATCGCCGGCTGGGACGAGGGTCTGGTCGGGAAGAAGATCGGCAGCCGGGTGCTGCTGTCCATCCCGTCCGACAAGGGCTACAAGGAGACCGGGAACGAGCAGGCCGGGATCAAGGGTGACGACACGCTGATCTTCGTCGTCGACCTGGTCGGCTCGGCCGCCAACGACACCCCGCTGGACGCCAACCCGGCGACCTCGGCGGCGAGCAAGATCAAGGTCACCGGCGCGCTCAACGCGGAGCCGAAGGTCGCGGTCCCGGCCGGCAGCAAGCCGCCGGCGAAGCCGGGCAAGCCGGTCGTGTTCGCGGTCGGCAAGGGCAAGCCGGTCGAGGCCGGGAGCCAGCTCGTCGGCCGGTACGTCGTGTACGACTACACCGGGAAGAAGCAGGCGAGCACCTGGGACGGGCAGCCCGCCGCCAACGGTCAGCCGGCCCAGCCCGGTGCCCCGACGGACCAGCTCCAGGTCGGCCCGGGCCCGAACGGTCAGAGCGGCGCCCTGGACGGTCTCGCCGGGATCCCGATCGGCAGCCGTGTGCTGGTCGAGCTGCCGCCGTCCAAGGACGCCAAGGGCAAGGCGATCAACGCCTTCGCGGTCATCGACATCCTGAACGCCTTCCCGGCTCCGAAGCAGCAGGGCCAGTAAGTCCGGAGCGTTTGCCGAAGGCCGGTCTCCCGTGGGGAGGCCGGCCTTCGGGGTTCAGCGGTGGAACCAGCGGGTGGTTGCCGGGTGGAACGTCAGGAACAGCGCCGCGAGCAGGGCGCTGAGGTGGATGGTGCGGAGGATCGCCGTGAGGGCGAAGGTGAGCGACCAGGGGAGGGCGCTGAGGTCGTTGCCCGCCAGCCAGGAGATCGGCTGGTGGACGAGGGACGCGAGACCGACGGTGCCGAGGATGCCCGCCAGGAGGCATCGGGACCACGGGACACCCTGGCGGAAGTAGCGGTCGATGACGACGAACAGGCCGCCGTACACGAGCGCACGGACGGCCAGCTGAGCTGCCAGCGCGGGCAGCGAGATGCCATCGCCGACAGCGTGCACCGCGCCGACGACCGACTCGGCGACGCCCGCGCCGACGGCGAGCAACCACGTCAGGGTGGCCCAACGAGCGGTCAGCGGGGCTGAGGTGGAGCAAGGGTTGCCATGCTGCCAGCGTCGCCGCCGAAGCCCTGCCGATCAGGAGTACTGAGACCCCAGCCCAGGTGGTGGTACGTCCACCAGCCCGGCCGCATGCCGGCCGGCCGCGGCCGCCGCCTCGAAGTACGCGCGGTCCCCGTCGAGATCCCGCCCCATCGTCGACAGCTTCACCGGCGCCGCCCGCATGGCGTCGTACAACCCGTCGACTCCCACGCGCACCACCCGGTGCCGCGCCTTCAACGGCTCGGCGGCGTCCCGGACCGCGTCACCGAACTCACCCGCCAGGTCCGGTACGACGACGTCCGCCGGCTGCAGCGCCACCCGACCGTAGGCGGTGAGGCTGTGGTGTGAGATCCCCCGGTGCCGTGGCCGCGGATCGGCTTCCGAGATCC